>NZ_JABFMQ010000019.1:0-90452 GCF_013359625.1 Herbaspirillum sp. C9C3 | reverse complement strand
TTTTTTAACCGCAGACTCCAAGTCGTTCTCGTACTAAATTGGGGAGCAGGTCACATAGAGCATACCGCTCTATGACTTCCAATTGAACGTCCCAAAACCAGGTGTGTTCCAGGTGGTGGAGGCTGTCCATACCACTGCGCGTTGACACGATATGGAATCGTCCCCCAAGTCTTGGCCTCGTCAGAGCTTACAATTGAAATGAAATCCAGCCATAACGCGCGCGAATCAACTGTCGGCCAATTTTCGTCGGCGCTAAAATCCGAAACTAACGGCGACGCCAACCAACTCTGCATATCTTTTTGATTATGGAATGACGCGCCGGTTGACTTAATTGCCGCGATAGCACCGAGCCTAGATTTAAATCCCGCCCGCATAAGTAAAGCTGCTGAAATACTCAGCGTGCCATTTTCAACAGCGGTAACGACGTGCGCTGCAGATGAGAATGAGATTTGCGGCAGTTCCGAAAACGGGTCGACATACACGCCAGCGCGTACACGAACAGCTTCCATAGCCCAGCAGAGGTTATATGCGAACACGCTCTCTACCAACGATGCAGAGACATCCAAAAGATTCTCAGCTTCCTCGTTATCCTCCCCGATAGCGGCCCCGGCAGCAAGAGACTCTCCATTTAACCAGCGCCTAAGAGAAATCTCCCAGTCAGTAGGCAATTTATCCGGAATAAACGGCGGAATTCGGAATGCAATGCGAGAAAACTGCACAATATAGTCGATGGCTTTTTCGTGGTCTCCCTCCGCCATTGCATCAGCAGCACCAGACAAGCTCTCCTCGAGCATACTGGATGCATCATCTAGTTTCCGCCCCGAAGAAAAACCTAACCCTGCAAGATAATAGGCCTTGCGCTGGATAGGCGTCGACCTACTCCAGATAAATTTCGCACGAGCTTTGATACCCCCGAGGATTACTTGGGCAGTATCAGGCTCCCAACGACGCAACCTACGCTGCAGTAAAGAGGAAGTCAGAACTTTCTCCAATGCTCCTTCGACATTCGCGTCAGCTATTTCAAAATCGCCGAGCAAGCTGAAAATCGCCGTATCCAACGATGCTAAATAGCCATCCCATGTTTTGGCTTCTTCCTCTGAACGTTCAGCGTCGATAACATGACAATCCCACGACGCTTGCCCCATAACATAGTTGAGTAAAACATCGACGTTGGGTTTCCCAAGTTTTTCCCACATTCGCCCTAGAAGATAGACAAGTAAATTTAATATTCCACTTTCCATCTCGCGAGATTTCTTGTTGTCTATTAGACTTTTCCAATCCTCTCTTCTTTTTTGTTGATTGTCGAACATGGGATAAAGGACCAATCCCTCGATATCCACGTAGGCACGACCGGCTCGCCCCACTACGTTCTTGAACTCAGAGACATCCAAAAGAACTCTATTCCGATAGAGTCCGTGGAAAATCAAACTTGTCGCGGCTAAATTAAGTCCTTGCGCAAGAGTCGGAGACGATACAGTGAGTCGTAATATTCCCTCGCGCAATAGCCGCTCAATTTCCTTTCGATATTGCGTCGGAAGTTCGCCATGGTGGACAGCGATTCCCATTTTCAGACACTTGAGAATGTCGTGGTCTTTTCCGAACCACTCTGCGCCCACCAGCAACGCCGTCGACAATTCAGACAATGGAACCTGCAAAACTGAGTGAATGTGTCCGCGCTCCACCATCTTAATAATGGCCGTCGCAAATGGTAAGACGGACTTCCGCAGCGGGCAGAAAATTAGAACCGTTTGTCCTTCTTCCATTAGACGCCACGCAGTGGCAATGCAAAGCTCACGCTGGTCCGAAGGAAAAATCTTTCTCGCACGCCCCTTAGCTGGCTTTTTACCAAGAATAAATTTTGGAACAAAGGGATTAGGTTCTCCGACAGTAATCTCCAACTTTGCTGTTTCCGTTAAAGAATTCCAAGCTATTTCCCCATATCTCAATCTGGTTGGTCGCCAGTCATACTTGACCAACCCACCGTCCTTGTCAGCGGTAAGCCAGGCACTAAAATCCTCCAACTGCTCACCATCGGGAAGAATAGCTGACAAGCAAACAATCCGACGTTGAGCGGCATCGGCTCGCCGAAGTAGACGCTGGATTTGAGCTTCGTATCTAACCTCACGCTCATTCATCCCAATCATGTGCCCTTCATCTAACACAATGAGCCCCACGTCATCCAATAGCTCCGGTGAACTTCTCAATGCGAAATCCAATTTTTCCGGGGTCGCAACAACTATATCTTTGGTGCGCAGCGCGTTGATATCAGCAAGAGGGGCGCCAATTGCGCCGTATAGGCTCGATACTTCTTTCCCTAACGGGCGAAATGTTTTCCTAAGACTTACCTCAGTCTGAGCAGACAAGGCTCGCAAAGGCGTGACAAAAACAACTCTTTTTCCGCCCGCCAAACATGCCAGGATGCATAGTTCGGCAATCCTTGTTTTTCCTGCGCTCGTGGGCAAAGACAAAACCAAATTGGAATCAAGGTAAAAGGCTTTTGAAGCGGCCTCTAACTGAGATGGCCACAATTCAATCTCAGATTTTCCACGCCTATATAGAGAAGATATAAAGACCGTACGCATTTCCTCCCAATTCCCCCCTCCACTGCTCGGGGGGGGGAGACGGGTGTGGAAAGATGTATTCCACAAGCCATCGACTAAGTGAATCGCCAACCTGTGAATCCACCACTGGGTTACCAAGTTCTCTGAATTGGCGACAGAAAGCCCTTCGCGCAAGCGAGCTAACGCTTGCTCTACAAAAATCGGTTGCCCACGTTCGAGCGCAAGGATGAAAAGCGCCATGCCCTTCATAAAGTTATCATCGAGTGTTCGAATGATTACTTCAACAAGCGCATCTTCTTGCCGCTTGCTCTCATCCTCCTCAAATAGCATGGATTGCTGCGCTACAAGAGGGGCAAGAAGCGCTTCGTCATTTACAGCTTCGTTACTCAACCACAGATTGACGTCTTGATTCAAACTATCAAGCCTACGGAGAATCAATTTCGAGAGAGCATTCTCGATGATAGATAGGTTGCCTAACTCGCGCTCATAGGTGAGGATGGAAAATGCTCGCGCTGAGAAACGTCCAATATGGTAAGAACTTGCCGCCACAAGTCGATGAAAGTCACGGTCTACGTTGTCATTCCCATTGACAACAACCGCTTCAATTGCCTCGGCTGCAACCTCGAATGCGTCGTGTACGGTTTTTTCTTCATTTATAGTATTCCCGCCGGCTTCGATGAAGCGGATTGCATGCAGTAGCAACGAATATCCAAATGAAAGTAAGTCCTCGGACAGTCTCGGAGCATATCTAGGTGCGTCCTCCGGCAAGACACCTTCGCGCCAAATCATTGCTCTACTTTGGCCTTTTGCTAATAGCTTCTGCCGAAACTCTTTATCCAGTGCGAGTTCAATATTCGCACGCAGTTCTTCGTAGCTATTGGCCATTACAACGTCACCGCATCAAAAACGCTTTTGATAAAGGCTTGATGCTTTTCTACACGCAAACCTACGTATATTTGAGGTATGGTTCCTGAATAGTCTTGAAGATTCTTCAGCAGTAGCTTCTTTGGATTATTTCCGGAAAAGGTGAATAGCATGTGTGTAACCTGCTCAGGTCTAATTTGGTTTTTAAGAAATAGGTCATCAAGAACGGTTGCCGCCGCTGACTCACCGATTTCGTGCAATCGGTCAGCCACGAACAAGGCCGAATGGGCTGAGGGAAGGCCATCGTTTGCAGACAGCGCTTTTCTCGCCTCATTGATAACCACTGCGCCCAAATTAGCCCGGCTCTTAACTTCGCCTTTTAAGATAAGGACCTGCTTCGTGCGAGGGTCAATATGGAAACACAGGATGTCATCCCCTCGCATGGCCATTTCACGATGGTCAGCCCATTGAAGTTTATAGACCCCGACTTGATAGATGGTCTCTTCGCGAACGTAGGACGCACACAATATTTCCCCAAGGTCTCCCGAGCGCGCCTTTGCTCCTCTAGGTAGTTTTGCAGCCAACATTTTTGCCGCCGATTCTCTACCCAATCGAACTAAAATTTTCTCGATTCTAGAGCCGTCCACATACTGTTCCGGAACTCCTTTTGCCACCAATTTTACAGCTGGAATAGTGTGTAGTTCATGAGCATCAAGCACGCTTACCTTATGCTTATTAAGCGACTCTTCCTCAATCTGGCACCAGTTTCTAAAATGTGTCATTTCTCTCTATCCGATGAATGATGGCATCTGCTTACATGAAAAGCCGGTATGGATAAATATTCCCAGGTAATTCAGGTGCGTTCGCAATCGTTCGCGCCAATCGCTGCGAATACCTGATACTGACCGGCACTGGGTCATACAGTGCATCGTTATTCCAGTCCATCTTTGTCAACGCGAGCGTCTCATATGCCACTGTCTCCAGCGGCCCCCGACCAGCGTGCCTAATCAGCTGAAGTGGCTTGGGAATGCTCTTACCTCCTTGGTAGTAATCGCTTTTGCGAGAGACGCTTGGCGCATTGCCTGCCACCCAAAGCAATACGGATGTGCCGGAGCGCACTACCATCGTCCCCCGTGGAACGGGATACTGAGCGGGGATGCTTTTCGCTTTTTGCCCGCGTGAGTCCAAAAGCCAAACGCCTCTCCAAGTGGAATTCGTACCGACCTCAATACACTCAACTTCAGAGATTCCTGCCAGTGCATCATAGGCGCCATCAAGTTCCTCTTTCTTGAACGCCGTTGTCTTGTGGATTACAAGTCGCCGAGGAAGTTGACCAGCATTCCGCTTTTGGTAGAGCTCAAGGCTCCGCGCAAGAACCGCACGCATATCCGCGCGGCTCAAGAAGGGATTTCGCTGTGCCTCCTTCACGTCAGCGACCGGTTCTCGCGCCTCGAACGCAACAAACTGCATACCACCGCCATCCATATCAAAGACCTGAGAGCAACATGTAACGTAGTGAGCATTAGACGGGTCCCCACGCAATGCGTATGCGAGGCCGATATAAGCAGTGTCATCCGGGATACCTTGCATACGCGCCAGTTTCCATGGTATTCCGCCGGCCTTGACGTATATTGCGGTAGCTAGCCGCCAAGCGAGGGAAGCACGATGCTTGAAAGTGAATGCCCGGTCGTTGAGCACCTGGGTAGGTATGTTGTACTTGGCACCGAGTGCCTTCAAGGCATCGTGGGCATCAAAGAATTTGGTACGAGTCGCGGGCCCCCATGAATCGGGGAAATGCACCAGCACCACGTCGAACTCGTCTCGCATATTATTAAGCCGTGCGAGCGCATTCTCCATTGCAGCAAACAGCTTCTCCTCTGGCCCGCCTGCTCCAGCTAACTGACCAAGAGATTCCGGCCACCGAATATGCGCCTCACCTGGTGCAGAAACCAATTCCACATGAAAGAGTTTTGAAAAACCCGGATAAGGAGGTATGTACTCGGTTCGTTCAGAAACTTGGTGACTCCGAAGCAGCTCCGCCATCAAGGCGCCTCGAGTTTTAAACATACTCCCCGGGCCAACAGTAGCAATCCGAATTCTCGGGGTAAATCCTGAAAATGAGCCTTTTGAAAATGGCCCATATCGCTCTAGCCCACGAAGCGGATGGGCGTCGACGTGAGCATCATTCGGAGCGAAAGCAAGCTGCGGTTCATCCAGCAGAGTAAACGGTGGGAGTTTGGAATCTGCAGCGCCGGACATCATTTGGTCCTATCAAAATATGGGTGATAGTGCGATGGACGACTCCAAGCCGTAACAGGGGATAGTCTGAAAATTGCGTCTATCCCATCACCATCGTCAAGCCCGATTGCGGCGACCGAATTTTCCGATGCGGATGTAAGCAACGTAGTCCACGCCTTGATAATTGCGTCCCAATTCTTGTTGTACTTTTTAACCCAGCGCTCTCTGCGCCAGCTAGCCGATGCGTCTGGCGCTCGAGCAGCGGGCCTACCAAGACCATCGCCTTCAGAATTTTCTATTTTTTCTCTATCTTCAGCAGGCACATCGACAAACGTAAATGGCTCGAAACCGCACCACCACCGGCTCTCTATCTTCTCAAGCTTCAGATGAATTCCTTCATTGAAGGGATGACCTACCTCTTGGACAATACCGGTAAGAGAACCCTCGTATGCCGCCTTTAACTGTTGAAGTTGGCCGAGCCGACGGCTTTTCATTTCGTCGCTATCTTCCGGACGCCCGTTGGCCACTAGAAGTGCATGCCCAAAACGCCGAAGCCGCGGAATAAGTGGCCGCCGTCTAGCTAATGCACGCGTGAGGGAGTCATACAACAAGCCAAGCGCCCAGCTGTCTTTGCCAGGATTGAGTTGGATACGGCCGTCAACTACCGGTCCATATTCAGAGAAAGCCTGGAGAAGGTCTGCGTCACGACCGAATGCCGCGAGCTCATTTCCAATAGCAGCGACCACCCCACGACAACGACGCTCTCTCAATATCGCCCTTGCTTCTTCAGTCGTTAGTGGCCTTTGCAGTGTGATACGCCTAGCTTCGGTCGGAAGACTGTCTACCAAAATTGCTGAGCAGCGTAAAACAGGAAATTGGAGCGCCTCTTTTGTCATTTTTTCGACAGGCACCAATCTTTCCACGACCTTCTGAACGTCTATATGATGACGCAGTTCATCTGGTAATTTAACTTGGCCAACTAGGTCGCCAGCCAACTCGTCGAAGGTTTTAGATTCGACCACGGCCACGCTAACCCCGGCGATTACAGCGTGTTCCAGAAGCTCCTTAACGGCAGGAAGTAAGCGGCTCTTCGACGACGTCACCCAATAGAGCCCGCCGGGATAAGCAGCAGGCTCTTTGAGAACGTGGGATAGCGCATCCATGATGGATGCATCACGGCCGCTATACCCGACAACAACAAGGCCATATCGCTGGCATGCGCCAACCAGCACTTGCCGCATTTGCGCATCCTGCTCTTGCAACTCGCCCAGAGTATTCTTGATTCTTGTGGATTTGTAATCGCCATGGAGCTTCGCGACGAGCGGCCAGTCACTTTCAGCGAGACACCGCTTGGCTCTCTCTACCGAATCAATCGCTGCTACTGTAGCCTTGGCCCGCCTCTCAGCTGGCAGCAGTGCATCGCTCAACGTGACAGACTCCTCGACCAGAGGGTCGAAGTTCGTCGTGAAGACGCAGTCCAATTGCCGGCTGGTCATCAATGACGCCAGAACACGATGCGCAAAGCAAGGAGTCCCTTTTTTTACAGCGTCATCAATATACTGGCGGCGGTGGACCTCTTGTGGATAGACCGCCTCAAATGCGCGCGAATACTCCTCTGGGTCACCATCAGGCGGCAGAATACTGGAACGCTTGAAAAACTCATCGATTCGAGCAACCCACAATGGGTCCCCTGAGTCGACTTCTTTAGGAGAATATTTATTCTGTTCGCAGAAAATTCGCTTCTTGAAGTCGCGAATCATTGCGTAGCCGGTTGGTATGCCTGAAGCCGCCGAAGCTCCAGCCCCGAGAAACCATGCATATAAATTGGGCCTAAGTGCAAAAGCACGGGCGAACTCTGTCCCCGACAGAGTCGGTATTTCTACTTCCAAGGACCCCTCCTTGACTTGTAGTTAACATATGCCAGTGACTTGTAAGTTATCACAGAGCGGGAAGCTCGTCATTGCACTGCCTTGCATTTAATGCATGAAAAATTCTTGCGCATTCATAGATTCCACAAGGGCCATCGAAGAATTTCCGTACGGAAAATATGAAATTGGGGTGATTTCCAAATCGGATGGCGCCTATCCATCGAACGCTACGGCCAAAAGTTTGAGGAGCTGCGAGAAGTAACCGCTGAAATGTTCCGCCGAGAAAAAATCGATTACGTCGACTTGGCGTTGTGGGATTCTCATCAAATTGTTGACCAAGGCGACTACAAGGGCAAGACCGCACTGAGCGTGTTCACCAGCCTACCGCGGGGTAGCGTACGCTTGGGAACCGCGGGGAAAATCATGACCGCCACACATGCCGCTGAAGTTCTCGACGAGGGCTGCGACTTCGTTCTCTTGGGCAGAGCTGCCATTCTGCAGCGAGATTACCCTTGGCAGGTCAGACTGAATCAGAACTTCAAAGTGCCGGAGACGCCGGTGACTGCAGACTTCCTGCGTACGAGCGGCCTCAGCGAAAATTTCATCGACTATATGAACACCGCCTGGACCGACTTTGTGGCCTAAATTTGGGTAGCGGCCTTCGAGAGCCGATGGAGCTCCCCCGAAGACGAAATAAGCCCAGCCATGGACATCGAACATGGGCAAGTCGGAGGCCCTTTAGGAGAACATCTGAAAGAACAGGCAATCATAGAGTTCAAAGGGCGTGCCGAAGACTTCAAAGCGTCCCTCATAGCGAAGTGGTTGCAATCCTCTCAGAAGCATTTGTTCGTGGGGAAATTCACTTTCTGCTTTTTCGACCCAGCTAAAGCTGTATGTACCGAGGAAGAATCCGCCACTCCCGTGCTAAATCGCTGCCAGCCAGGAACCTGCGCTAACTCTTGTGTCGGAAAACGGCACAAGCCCTCGTAGGATGGTCAGCTCGCACAAGCAATCGAATTTCACTCAATTCCAAAAATCACGCCGACACTCCGCACCGCGATGGAAGCAGAAATTTCAAAATTGAAATCTGTTGTAGATAGCTTGGAAAAAAAAAGCATGAATATCTCTGAAAAAAAATACCAGAATATTTTGATAACCCTGACTACCTGAGCATCTTGTCGGCTATTGACCGCTTGGTATCCGGCACGTCGGAATCCACCAATGGAAAATTGATTGCCGTCAATTTGGCTGCTGAAGCCAGAATTAGCAAAGCAACGCTCTATAGACGATTCAAAGAATTTCCCGACTTGCCCGTCCTGTCCTCAAATGTGCTTTCGGAAGAAAACAGAAATAGCCCGCCCATTGAAACGACGGGAGATTCCATAAAAGCGATGCGCGGCGAAATTTCTACGTTGCGCGACGAGCGTGACCAGCTACAGAAACAAGTAACTACCCAAAAATGTCAAATCGCTCTTCTGTGGTTACAAGTAAAATCACTTCAAGAAAAACTGAGCGATGCAACCCCCTCCACCGATAATATTGCTCAATTCATACCGCGTCGAAGCAGGTCAGAACTGAAGCCGTCATTCTCTAGGTTTGACGCGACGCTCTCTATCTCTTTTCCCGCACGGAGAGTGTTCTGGCCGCCCATCCCACTATCTTGCTAAAATCCGGCATCAATTTTGTACTGGCATGCCATGTAATTGGCGCTATACAGAAAATCAGACTCTATCTAAGGACCCTAGATGCTCAGAAAAATCGAAGCCCGCATCGTTAACCCCCTGCTGGGTGACAAAATCGAACTTCCCGCCTACGCAACAGATGGCTCGGCAGCAATGGACCTTCGGGCTTGCATCGAAGAGCCAGTAACACTCGCCCCAGGGGCTCGGACTTTGGTGAAAACTGGTCTCGCAATTAATATGGCGGACTCAGGACTTGTCGCCATCATTGCCTCTCGTTCTGGCCTCGCACTCAAGCACGGCCTCCGCGTGACTCAAGGTATTGGAGTGGTCGATTCCGACTATCTCGGCGAAATTGGTGTCATTCTCTCCAATGATGGCAGTGAGCCGTACGTTATCCAGCCAGGCGAACGGATTGCTCAACTGATGTTTCAGCCGGTTATCCAAATTGGTTTTCAATTCGTAGAATCATTCTCTGCCGAAACAGCACGAGGTGCCGGTGGCTTTGGCAGCACCGGAAAGTCCTAAGCCCACAAATTTTGTTTGCTCAAGCTGAATTATCGCCAACTGAGACAGTTTCCCCGTGACTGTTTCTTAAAGACCAGCGTCGGTGCAGGCTCTAGCCTTTTGAGACACCCCAGGGTGCGGATAGGCATCGGACTGATCGATTCGGATTATCAGGGGCAGTTGATGATCTCGACATGGAACCGCGGCAGTACCGAGTTTGTCCTAAACCCCATGGAACGCCTGGCGCAGCTGGTGATCGTGCCGGTACTGCAGGTCGGCTTCAATGTGGTAGATGAATTCGACAGCAGCCAACGCGGCGCCGGTGGTTTCGGCAGCACAGGCAAACACTGATGGAGAACCGCATGCTCGTATCCCCCCTGCCGCAGTGGCAGAAACTGAAAACCCTTGCCGTCCTGGCACCGCTGGCCTTGCTGGCCGCCTGTGCCACCCAGGAACCGGGTCCGGTCGCGGACACACCGTCCAAGCCGGCCACCACGACCACCCAGGCGCCGCGCCCGGTAGCCGACAATCCCCAGCAGCAGCAATTGCGCGAACTGATCGCGCAGCAGGACCGGCTCTACCGCGTGGCAGCGCCGCTGCTGACCAGCAACGCCCAGCTGTGCCGGGGAAATTCCCGCAATCTGCTGGGTTTCACGGCCAAGAACAAGTACTCCTTCCCCATCGAATTTGCCGATACCGCACGCAGCCTGGGCTATGACGACCGCCTCCAGGTGACCGGCGTGCTGCCCGGCAGCGGCGCCGAGCAGGCTGGCATCCAGCGTGGCGACGTACTGATCTCGGTGGCTGGCAAGCCCATGCCGCAAGGCACGGATGCCGAACGCCAGGCGGCCGTGCTGCTCAGCCCGCTGGTGGTCAAGAAGGCGCCCATTGCACTGGGCATCCAGCGCAATGGCCAGAACAGCATCGTCAGCGTCCCGCTGACCTACGCCTGCGCCTTCAGCATCGAGCTGGGCAATGCCGACAACGTCAACACCTACGCTGATGGCCGCCGTGTGCTCATCACGCGCGGCATGCTCAGGTTCACCCAGTCCGACGATGAACTGGCCTACCTGATCGCCAAGGACATGGCGCACAACATCCTCGGTCACGCCATCCGCCAGCGCATGGTCTCGACCATCGCCGAAGTGATCGACAACCTGCTGCTGCCGCATCCTGACCCGACCATGACTGCCGGCACGGCCGGCATCCGCGTCTATCCGCAGGATCTGGATGCTGCGGCCGATACGCTCTCGCTGTACCTGCTGGCGCGCGCCGGCTACAACATCGACAACGTACCGGCCTTCTGGAAGCGCCTGTCTGACCAGGTTCCGGCCAGCGTGCCCAATGGCTATACGGCGCTGCATCCCTCTACGACCTATCGCCTGGCGATGATCGAAAAGGTCACGCAGATCGTCAAGGCCAAGCAGGAGGCGGGCAAGCCGCTGGTGCCGTAAAAATGGGGATATGAAGTATTTGAAGTGAAGACGGCGCGGTGAAGACCGCGCCGTTTTTGTTTGCTTCTCGAAAATGAAGCCCTCTGCAAAACAAAGGCCACGCCGGTTTCCCGACGTGGCCTTGATGGCTTGCCTGATATGGCTTATTCGACTTCGAGCTTCTCTTGCGGTTCTTCCGGCGGAGACGAATCGTCGCCTTCGGGGAAGTCCAGCTTGATCTGGTCCTTGTCGTCCATCTCCACCGTCACCCGGCCACCGCTGACCAGCTTGCCGAACAGCAGTTCGTCGGCCAGCGCCTTGCGGATCAGGTCCTGGATCAGGCGCGACATCGGACGTGCACCCATCAGCGGATCGAAGCCCTTCTTGCCCAGGAACTTGCGCAGGCTGTCGGAGAAGACGGCTTCCACCTTCTTCTCGTGCAACTGCTCTTCCAGCTGCATGAGGAACTTGTCGACCACGCGCAGGATGATTTCCTCGTCCAGCGGGCGGAAGCTGATGATGGCATCCAGACGGTTGCGGAACTCCGGGGTGAACATGCGCTTGATGTCCGCCATTTCGTCGCCGGCTTCCTTCTTCTCGGTAAAGCCGATGGTGCGCTTCTGCAGGCTCTCGGCCCCCGCATTGGTGGTCATGATGATGATCACGTTGCGGAAGTCGGTCTTGCGGCCGTTGTTGTCGGTCAGCGTGCCATGGTCCATCACCTGCAACAGGATGTTGAAGATGTCGGGGTGTGCCTTCTCGATTTCATCGAGCAACAGCACGGCATGCGGCTTCTTGTTGACGGCTTCGGTCAGGAGACCGCCCTGGTCGAAACCGACATAGCCCGGGGGCGCGCCGATCAGGCGGCTCACGGCGTGACGTTCCATGTACTCCGACATGTCGAAACGCACCAGCTCGATACCGAGGATGAAGGCCAGCTGCTTGGCCACTTCGGTCTTGCCCACGCCGGTCGGGCCGGAGAACAGGAAGGAGCCGATCGGCTTGTCAGTCTTGCCCAGGCCGGCACGTGCCATCTTGATGGCCGAGGCCAGTGCTTCGATGGCCGGGTCCTGGCCGAACACCACGTTCTTCAGATCACGCTCGATGGTCTGCAGCTTGGCGCGGTCGTCCTGGTTGACCGACTGCGGCGGGATGCGGGCGATCTTGGAAATGATTTCCTCGATTTCCGGCTTGCCAATGGTCTTCTTCTGCTTGGACTTGGGCAGGATGCGCTGGGCGGCACCGGCTTCGTCGATCACGTCGATGGCCTTGTCAGGCAGGTGACGGTCATTGATGAAGCGCGCCGCCAGTTCCGCCGCCGAGGTCAGCGCCGAAGCAGAATACTTCACACCGTGGTGTTCCTCGAACTTGGACTTCAGGCCGCGCAGGATCTGCACGGTCTGCTCCACGGTCGGTTCGTTCACATCGATCTTCTGGAAGCGACGCGACAGCGCGTGGTCCTTCTCGAAGACGCCACGGAATTCGGTATAGGTGGTCGCGCCGATGCACTTCAACTGTCCGCTCGACAGCGCAGGCTTCAACAGGTTGGACGCATCCAGCGTGCCACCCGAAGCCGACCCCGCACCGATGATGGTATGGATTTCATCGATGAAGAGGATGCCGTTGGGGCTGTCCTTCAACTGCTTGAGCACGGCCTTGAGGCGCTGCTCGAAGTCGCCGCGGTATTTGGTACCAGCCAGCAGCGCGCCCATGTCCAGCGAATAGACGACGGCATTCTTGAGGATCTCGGGCACGTCGCCTTGCGTCACGCGCCAGGCCAGGCCTTCGGCGATGGCGGTCTTGCCCACGCCGGCTTCGCCCACCAGCAGCGGATTGTTCTTGCGGCGGCGGCAGAGCGTTTGGATGACGCGCTCGACTTCGGACTCGCGACCGATCAGCGGATCGATCTTGCCTTCGGCGGCGGCCTTGTTCAGGTTCTGGGTGAACTGATCCAGCGGGCTTTCCTTCTGCTGGCCTTCGGCCTGCACGTCTTCCGCGCCTTCCGGGGCCTTCTGCGGGTCGGCCTGCTGATCCTTGCGCACGCCGTGCGAGATGAAGTTGACCACGTCCAGACGCGTCACACCCTGCTGGTGCAGGTAGTAGACCGCGTGCGAATCCTTCTCGCCGAAGATGGCCACCAGCACGTTGGCGCCGGTGACTTCCTTCTTGCCGTTGGAAGCCGACTGCACGTGCATGATGGCGCGCTGGATCACGCGCTGGAAGCCCAGCGTGGGCTGGGTATCCACCTCATTGGTGCCGGGCACCGTGGGCGTGTTGTCGGTGATGAAATTGGTCAGCGTCTTGCGCAGATCGTCAATGTTCACCGAGCAGGCGCGCAGCACTTCTGCGGCGGAGGGATTATCCAGCAGCGCCAGCAGCAAGTGTTCCACGGTAATGAATTCATGACGGGATTGTCTGGCTTCGACAAAGGCCATGTGCAAACTGACTTCGAGTTCCTGCGCAATCATGCTTCCTCCATCACGCATTGCAGGGGGTGCCCTGCTTTTCGAGCGTGGGTTAAAACGAGTTCCACTTTTGTGGATGCGATATCTTTGGGATACACACCACACATTCCCTTCCCATCGCGGTGAACCTTGAGCATGATCTGCGTCGCGGTTTCACGGTCCTTGTTGAAGTACTGCTGGATGACGGCGACGACGAATTCCATCGGCGTATAGTCATCATTCAACAACAAAACCTGGTACATCGGGGGCGGCTTGAGCTTGGACTCTTGCCGTTCCAGAACTGTACCGCCATCATTTTCGTGCTTGGTTGCCATGCGTTTATTGGACCATCAAAAGCTGTGCAACGCACAATGATCTCGTAACCTCTAGATGAGATAGATATTACTTGTTTTCCGGACCTTGCGCAGATGACGATGATTTATCCTAAATCAAGGGTTTCTTTCCCCATCACTCAAACAGGACCACAAAGCAGAACATGAAAACTGCTTGACTTTTGTATTTCGACCGAGAACAATGGAATTCATTGATTAGTAGTTACTAAATGTAACAACTCGTCGATACGAAAGGGGGCACGGTTTAAGGGGGGCTGCGTGACGCGCGATGCTTCTTGCTTTGACGGCTCGTGTGATAGTTATTTTTGAAAGATGCTTTTATGGCAACAGGTACTGTCAAGTGGTTCAATGATTCCAAAGGCTTTGGCTTTATCACTCCGGATGACGGCGGCGAAGATCTGTTCGCCCACTTCTCCGCAATCCAGATGAACGGCTTCAAGACCCTGAAAGAAGGTCAAAAAGTCCAGTTTGACGTCACGCAAGGCCCCAAGGGCAAGCAAGCATCGAACATCCAGAACGCCGCTTAAACCCCGGTTTCTCTAAAAGCCCCGCAATCGCGGGGCTTTTTTCATTGGGCGACAAATCCGCCCTCCCCCCTGTAGCGCAAAAAAAACAGCCGACACAAGCCGGCTGTTTGTTGCTTTTTGGTCATCAATTTCGCACGGACATGCGCTCCACGCAGTCCGCGCGGCTTACATGTTTTCGATCATCACTTCACCGAAACCGGAGCAGGAAACCTGGGTCGCCCCTTCCAGCAGGCGGGCGAAATCGTAGGTCACGCGCTTGGCCGAAACCGACTTCTGCATGGCCGAGATGATCAGGTCCGCCGCCTCGATCCAGCCCATGTGGCGCAGCATCATTTCAGCCGAGAGAATGCTGGAACCGGGGTTCACATAATCCTTGCCGGCATACTTGGGGGCGGTACCGTGGGTGGCTTCGAACACGGCCACCGAATCCGACATGTTGGCCCCGGGCGCGATGCCGATGCCGCCGACCTGGGCCGCCACCGCGTCCGAGATGTAGTCGCCGTTCAGGTTCATGGTAGCGATCACGCTGTATTCCGCCGGACGCATCAGCACCTGCTGGAAGAAGGCATCGGTGATGGCATCCTTGATGACGATCTGGCGACCGGTCTTGGGGTTCTTCAGGCGCATCCACGGGCCGTCGTCGATCAGTTCCGCACCGAATTCGCGGCCGGCCAGCGCATAGCCCCAGTCACGGAAGGCACCTTCGGTGTACTTCATGATGTTGCCCTTGTGGACCAGCGTCACCGAGGGCTTGTCGTGGTCAATCGCATACTGGATGGCCTTGCGCACCAGGCGCTCGGTGCCTTCGCGCGAGACCGGCTTGATGCCCAGGGCCGAGGTCTCGGGGAAGCGCAGTTTCTTGACGCCCATTTCGCGCGTCAGCAACTCGATGAGCTTCTTCACTTCGGGCGTACCGGCCTGCCATTCGATACCGGCATAGATGTCTTCGGAGTTTTCGCGGAAGATCACCATGTCGGTCTTCTCCGGTTCGCGCAACGGCGAAGGCACGCCCTTGAAGTAGCGCACCGGACGCAGGCAGACATACAGGTCCAGCTGCTGGCGCATGGTCACGTTGAGCGAACGGATGCCACCACCGACCGGGGTCGACAGCGGCCCCTTGATCGAGACCAGGTATTCCTTGAGCACGTCCAGGGTTTCCTCGGGCAGCCAGACATCCTGGCCATACAGCCTGGTCGACTTCTCGCCCGCATAGATTTCCATCCAGTGGATCTTGCGCGCACCGCCGTAGGCTTTCTCCACTGCCGCATCGACCACCTTCAACATCACCGGCGTGACGTCCACGCCCACGCCATCGCCCATGATGAAGGGGATGATCGGGTTGTTGGGGACATTGAGGGTGTCATCGGCATTGGCGGTGATCTTGCGCCCTTCTGCAGGCACTTGGATATGTTGGTACGACATCGTGGTCTCCGACGGTTGAGGCGGTAGCATTAGGAAGCATCAGCGGCAACGCCCATGCAGGATCAGCGACGACCTTGCATGATTTGCCATACAAGCCGGGAATTTTAAGAGATTTCCGGGTTTTGAGCCGGGAAAATTCCGGATTGCAATGGTAATGTCTTATATAAGATATAGAACATGATCATTTGATTATCCATCAGGATTTTACGCAAGGCCATCTTTTTGCGACACTAGCGCATGCCTCTGATCCTCTTCAACAAACCCTTCGGCGTGATGAGCCAGTTCTCGGCCCATCCCGAGCGCCAGACCCTGGCTGACTACCTCGATATTCCCGCCATCTACCCTGCCGGCCGCCTGGATGCCGACAGCGAGGGCTTGCTGCTGCTCACCGATGACGGCAAGCTGCAACACGCCATTGCCCACCCGCGCCGCAAGCAGCCCAAGACCTATCTGGCTCAGGTCGAGGGTCTGGCCACCCCGGATGCCCTGCAGCGCCTGCGCGACCCGCTCGACCTGGGCGACTTCGTGACCCAGCCCGGCCAGGCAAGGCTGATCCAGCAACCTGACTGGATGTGGCCGCGTACGCCGCCCATCCGCCAGCGCGCCCACCAGCCCACCAGCTGGGTCGCCCTGACCATCAGCGAAGGCAAGAACCGCCAGGTGCGCCGCATGACGGCCGCCGTCGGCCTGCCGACGCTGCGCCTGGTGCGTATTGCCATCGGTCCGTTCTCGCTGGCCACCCATCCGGTGATGCCGGGGGAGTGGCGAGAAGTCGATCCGCTAGAGCTGGAGAGCTGAGCTACCGCCCGCGCCGACGGCGGGAAACTCTTGCAAAATAGCCAATCAGACAAGTTTTTCAGCCGGCGGACCTGCCCACTTCTTCAGGAATGTTCATAAAAAAGATCTGAAACGGTGTCAACCTTCATACGCGCACTTCGTTATTGGCAGTGATTCGCACGAATCATCGTTTGCCTCACATCCCTAACATGTTGAATTGAAGGACGCAAAATGAAAAAATTGATCGCCGCTCTGATCGCTGGTCTGTTCGCAACTGCTGCTTTCGCACAAGCTCCGGCCGCGCCTGAAGCACCGAAGGCTGAAGCCGCTGCGCCGAAGGCCAAGAAGGCAAAGAAGGCAAAGAAGGCCAAGAAGGCAAAGAAGGCAGCTGAAGCTAAGTAATTAGCGTCCGCTCAATGAAAAGGCAGGCTCGTCCTGCCTTTTTTCATGTCCGCAAGGTTTGCGACCTGCCCGCAGGCACACCGCACACGGGCTGTCGCGCTGCTGCTATGCTGTGGGGCTTTGGCAGCCCGAGGCCGATCCGAATCACGACTGATAATGAACATGCGCCAATCTTCCCTTTCCCGTTTTTTCCTGCGCAGCGCCGCCGCCCTGCTGGCGCTTGGCTGCCTCTCCAGCGCCGGTGCGCAAACGCCGCAGGTGCGCAGATTCCCCACCACCCAGCTCAATATCGGCATCTATCTGATCAAGGCCGAAGTGGCCCAGACCGAAGCCGAGCGCGAGCAAGGCCTGATGTTCCGCGAGAAAATGGCCGACAACGAAGGCATGGTGTTCCTCTTCGGCCAGCCGGCCGGGGTGTGCATGTGGATGAAGAATACGCTGATCCCCCTGTCGGTCGCCTTCATGGATGAAAAAGGCGTCATCATCAACATCGAGGAAATGAAGGAACAGACCCTGGACTCACACTGCGCCAAGCGCCCGGCGGTGTATGCGCTGGAGATGAACAAGGGCTGGTTCAAACAGAAGAACATCAAGCCAGGCACCAGGATCGAGGGCCTGCCCCGATAAGATCGCCAGGAACGGCGGGACGGCACTGCAAGGCAGTGTCCCTGCCGATACGGGTACAAAACACAAGGCTTGTAGAGAAGCGTCGCGAAAACGCAAAAAACCGCTTGAATTCAAGCGGTTTTCTTTTACTGCAGTCTGAAGCGGGCGAGGCCGCGCTTCAGTTCAAGCGCCGGAGCAATTAAGCAGCCAGGGCCTTCAGGGCAGCAGCCAGACGGCTCTTGTGGCGAGCAGCCTTGTTCTTGTGGATGATCTTCTTGTCGGCGATGCTGTCGATGGTCGACACGGAAGATTGGAACACGGAGGTTGCTGCAGCCTTGTCGCCGGCGGCGATGGCCTTGCGAACTGCCTTGATTGCGGTGCGCAGGGTCGAGCGCTGGCTCGAGTTGTGAGCGTTTTGCTTGACTGCTTGACGAGCACGCTTACGTGCCTGTGCGGTATTTGCCATGAAAATTATCCTAAATCGAGAGTCGTTTGCGCCGCAAACCCCGAGGACTCGCGATGCCAAATTCTGTAAAGTATCGGATTATAACCAGATTCCGGTGACAAGGCAATCCACTTGTCCGCATCTGCCCCAATTCTGCCGTAAACACGATGCCATCCGTTGCGATGCTGCCGCAGGCTTGCCGATTTCCGCAAAGAAATTCATACCGGTTGCCGAACCTGCTGACGCCGCGGCGACTCTATTGGCCCGGGCGCGGGGCCATTGTCTTTTCTTTCACATCGGCTCGAAACCACCCCTTCCCCGCTCCTGCACACGGCTCTGCCGCCGCGCCCGCCCTCCATGAACGCCGCCGGCCAACATCACCACCGCAAAAGCACCGCTGCCCACCGCTATAATGCCGCTCCATGAATCTGCATAAAACCCTCGCCGCCATCTCCGGCATGACGATGCTCTCGCGCATCACCGGGCTGGCCCGGGAAATCCTGTTCGCCCGCGCCTTTGGCGCCTCCGCCTACACCGACGCCTTCAACATCGCCTTCCGCATTCCCAACCTGCTGCGCCGGCTCTTTGCCGAGGGCGCCTTCTCGCAGGCGTTCGTGCCGATCCTGGCCGAATACAAGAACCGGCGCGGCGCCGAGCAAACCAAGCATCTGGTGGACCACGTGGCCACGGCCCTGATGTGGGTCATGCTCATCACCTGCGTGGTCGGCATCATCGCCACCCCCTTGGTGGTCTATTTCATCGCCACCGGCCTGCAATATGATCACGATGCCTTCAATGCCTCGGTGTTGATGACCCGCATCATGTTTCCCTACATCGGCTTCATGGCCTTCGTGGCGCTGGCCGGGGGCATCCTCAATACCTGGAAGGAATTCAAGATTCCGGCGGTCACCTCGGTACTGCTCAATGTCGCCTTCATCGTCGCCGCGCTGTTCGTGGCACCCTTCATGAAACAACCCATCTACGCGATGGCCTTTGCCGTGCTGGTGGGGGGCATCCTTCAGGTAGCGATCCAGGTGCCGGCCCTGATCAAGATCGGCATGCTGCCGCGCCTGTACTGGAATCCGCTGCTGGGGCTGCGTGACGAAGGCGTCAAACGGGTCTTGAAGAAGATGGGCCCCGCCGTCTTCGCCGTCTCGGCGGCGCAGATCAGCCTGATGATCAATACCAACATTGCCTCGCGCCTGGAGCATGGCAGCGTCTCCTGGCTAAGCTATGCGGATCGCCTGATGGAATTCCCGACGGCGCTCTTGGGCGTGGCGCTGGGTACCATCCTGCTGCCCAGCCTCTCCAACGCCCATGCCGCCGAGGACATGGAAGAGTATTCCGCCCTGCTGGACTGGGGGCTGCGCCTGACCTTCATGCTGGCCATGCCATCGGCCGTGGGCCTGGCCACGCTCTCCGAGCCGCTCACGGCCACCCTGTTCCACTATGGCCGCTTCGATGCGCTGTCGGTCACCATGGTCAGCCATGCGCTGGTGGCCTACGGCGTGGGCCTGATCGGCCTGATCGTGGTGAAGATCCTGGCACCCGGCTTCTACGCCAAGCAGGATATCCGCACCCCCGTCATCATCGCCGTGGGCGTACTGATCGCCACCCAGCTCATGAACAGTGTCTTCGTGCCGCTGTTCGCCCACGCCGGTCTGGCGTTGTCCATCGGGCTGGGTGCCTGTCTGAATGCCCTGTGCCTGTTCATCGGTTTGCGCCGTCGCCGGATCTATGTCCCGCGTCCGGGCTGGGGCCTGTTCCTGGTACGCCTGACCGGCGCGCTGCTGGTGATGGCCGGCGTGGCGCTATGGAGCGCCGGCCACTTCGACTGGGTCGCCCTGCGCGCCCATCCGCTGCTGCGCATCGGCGCGCTGATGCTGGTATTGATGGTATGTGCGGCGGCGTATTTCGGACCGTTGTTCGCGATGGGCTTCCGCCTGCGCGAATTCAAGCGCATCGCGCGTCGCTGAAGGGGCTTGCACAGCACTTCATCACAAGCCGGGCGCACTCTGACACAAGAAATTTCATTCCCCTCCCGGCAGACCTGACGCAGCGCGCAATATTTTGATAGCATGGGTGACATGACGCTCACCTCCCTCGACTATTTTGCTTCGCTGGTGCGCCAGGATGATTCGATTCCGCTGTTCGAATCCGCCTTGACGCTGGGACAGGATTTTTATCCGGAAATGGATTTTGCCGAGGAAGAGATGGCGCTCGACACGCTGGCGCTCAAGCTCAAGCAGCGCCTGCCCTCGGATGCCTCGCAGATCCAGAAGCTGCGCATGCTGAACCATTTCTTCTTCCAGGAAATGGCCTTCGCCGGCAACGTCAACAATTACTACGATCCCGACAACAGCTACATCCACCGCGTCATCTCGACGCGGCGCGGCATCCCGATCTCGCTGGCGGTGGTCTATATCGAACTGGCCCAGCACATCGGCCTGGAAATGAAGGGAGTGTCATTCCCCGGCCATTTCCTGATGAAGCTGTCGGTACAATCAGGCGAGATCGTACTGGACCCCATGAATGGCGCCAGCCTGTCGCGGCAGGAACTGGAAGAGCGACTGGAGCCCTATCTGGCGCACCAGCCGGAAGAAGATTTCGGTGATGAACTGCCCTTGGCGGCCTACCTGCGCGCGGCCCATCCGCGCGAGATCCTGGCGCGCATGCTGCGCAACCTCAAGGCCATCTTCATGGAAGGCCAGCGCTGGCAACAAGTGCTGGATGTGCAGGAGCGCCTGGTGATCCTGCTGCCTGAGGAAATCACCGAAAAGCGCGACCGTGGCCTGGCCTACGCCAACCTGGGCCAAGCCCAGGCGGCGCTGGAAGACCTGGAAGCCTATCTGGCCCTGCGTCCCCATGCCGAGGACGCGCCCAACCTGCGCGAGATGCTGCCTGACCTGCGCGAAGCTCTGCGCAAGCCAAGCTGACCGGCTTGGCCGGGCTTACTGCCTGCCTTCGATTTCTTCCCAGCGTTCCAGGCTCACCAGCAGTTCTTCGTCGATCTCGGCGAAGCGTTGGTTCAGCTTGACGGCTTCATCGGCGCTCTTCTTGTACAGATCCGGATCGGCCAGTTTCGCCGACAGTTCCTTCTGTTCGGCTTCCAGCGCGGCGATGCGTTTGGGCAGTTCTTCCAGCTCGCGCTGTTCCTTGTAGCTCAGCTTCTTCTTGGCCGGCGCCGGTGCTGCGGGTGCGGCCATGGTCGATTCAGCCTTGACCTCGTTCTTGTCGGCCGCCTTGGCAGCCGCCTTCGAAGCAGCGGTTGACTGGGCCGGACGCTGGCGCTCCCAATCGGAGTAACCGCCCACGTATTCACGCCAGAGGCCATTGCCTTCGGAGGCGATCACCTGCGTGACCACGTTGTCCAGGAACATGCGGTCGTGGCTGACCAGGAAGACCGTGCCTTCATACTCTTCCAGCAATTCTTCCAGCAGTTCGAGCGTATCGATGTCGAGGTCGTTGGTCGGTTCGTCCAGCACCAGCACATTGGCCGGCTTGGCGAACAGGCGCGCCAGCAGCAGGCGGTTGCGCTCGCCCCCGGAAAGCGTGCGCACCGGCGAGCGCGCGCGTTCGGGCGCGAACAGGAAGTCCGACAGATAGGTCATCACGTGCTTGCGCTGGCCGTTGACTTCCACCCAGTCACTGCCCGGGGCGATGGTGTCGGCCAGGGTGGTTTCTTCATTCAATTGCGCGCGCATCTGATCGAAATACGCCACCTGCATCTTGGTGCCCTGCTTGACGGTGCCGCTGTCGGGCGCCTCCTCGCCCAGGATCAGCTTCAACAGCGTGGTCTTGCCCGCGCCGTTCTGGCCGATCAGCCCGACCTTGTCGCCGCGCATGAGGATGGTGCTGAAGTCGCGCACGATGGTCTTGGGACCGTAGGCCTTGTTCACATTCTCCAGTTCCGCCACGATCTTGCCGGAACGCTCACCGGTACCCACTTCCAGCTTGACCTGACCCTGTCGTTCGCGGCGCTCGCTGCGCTGCACGCGCAGGGCTTCCAGACGGCGTACGCGACCTTCGTCACGGGTGCGGCGGGCTTGCACGCCCTTGCGGATCCAGACTTCTTCCTGGGCCAGGAATTTGTCGAACTTGGCATTCTCCACTTCCTCATTGGCCAGCAGCTCGGCCTTGCGGGCCTGGTAGGTGGTGAAGTTGCCGGGGAAGGACAGAATCTTGCCGCGATCCAGTTCGATGATGCGAGTGGAGACGTTGTCCAGGAAGCTGCGGTCGTGGGTGATGAAGAGGATGCTGCCCTTGAAGTCGCGCAGCAGTCCTTCCAGCCAGAGAATGGAGCCGAAATCGAGGTGGTTGGTCGGTTCGTCCAGCAGCAGCACGTCAGGATTGCCCACCAGCCCGCAGGCCAGCGCCACGCGCTTCTTCATGCCGCCGGAGAGCTCGCCGATGCGGGCCTCGCGGTTCAGGTTCAGCTTGTCCAGCGTGGTCTCGACCTTGTTGCCGATGGACCAGGCATCGGCCGCATCCAGCACGGTCTGGATCTGGTGCATGCGCTCCAGCAGGGCATCGTCGTTGTCACCGCCGAACTGGCCGGTGATGGCTTCATATTCGGCCAGTAGCGCCGGCAGCTCGCCCAGGCCCGAGGCCACGGCGTCAAAGACGCTCATCTCTTCCGGGAAGTGCGGCTCTTGATCGACATAGGCAATTTTCAGGTTCTGCTGCATCACCAGCAGGCCATCATCGAGCTTGGAGCGCCCCGCGATGATCTTGAGCAGCGAGGACTTGCCGGTGCCGTTGCGGCCGATCAGGCCGATGCGTTCGCCGGTCTCCAGCGAGAATTCGGCGTGATCCAGAAGGGCGACGTGGCCGAAGGCCAGTTGTGCGTCGGAGAGGGAAATGACTGCCATAGCGTGCGTGATCTGCGTGAATGCGACGGCCAGGGCCGCGCAGGATGAAAGCAAAGGCGCTTGATGCGGGAAAAAGCGCAAGAGCGGCATTGTACCGACTGCGCCGCCGAAATGCTGATTTAAGCGCAGCCACGCTCCATCGCGGGACGCAGAATCACTCCGGTTTGCATCAAAGCAACGGGATTGATGAAAAATAGCGACAAAAGCTCGAATTTCCCCGTCGTTCGAGAGCCATGTTACAACTGGTTAAGCATTGCCCAGGGCCGGGCCGCCGGGCTGGCGGCGTGATGCGGTAAGATAGCGCATTCCGATTCCCGCTCATCCCATGCCTTTTTCCTCTCTGCCAGACCTGCGCCGCCAGCGCGGCTTCCTCAATCCCAACATCGCCAAGTTCATCGGTCTGTCCATCCTCGGTCTGGGTGTGGCCGGTGCGCTGCTGGTGGTGTATGCACTGATCTTCATCAACCCGCGCCTGCCCTCGCTGGACCTGATCACCGACTACCGCCCCAAGGTACCGCTGCGCATCTGGTCCGAAGACAAGGTCTTGCTGGGCGAATTTGGTGAAGAAAAACGCAGCCTGGTCAAGCTCGAAGACATCCCGGCCGACATGAAGAATGCCGTGCTGGCCATCGAGGACTACCGTTTCTATGAACACGGCGGCATCGACTGGATCGGCATCGCCCGCGCGCTGGTGGCCGACATCCTGCGCGGCAGCGCCTCGCAGGGGGCCAGCACCATCACCATGCAGGTGGCGCGCAACGTCTTCCTGACCAAGGAGAAGACCTTCTCCCGCAAGCTCTACGAGGTGCTGCTGGCCAACAAGATCGAACATGCCCTGACCAAGGACCAGATCCTGGAGGTCTACATGAACCAGATCTACCTGGGCCAGCGCGCCTTCGGCTTCGCCGCCGCCGCCCGCACCTACTTCGGCAAGGACCTCAAGGACATCACCCTGGCCGAAGCCGCCATGCTGGCCGGCCTGCCCAAGGCGCCCTCGGCCTACAACCCCATCGTCAATCCCAAGCGCGCCCACATCCGCCAGCAGTACATCCTGCAGCGCATGCTGGAAGTGGGTTTCATCACCCAGGCCCAGTACGACAAGGCTTCCAAGGAAGAACTGAAGGTGCGCGCACCGGGCAGTCAGTACAGCATCCACGCCGAATACGTCAATGAAATGGTGCGCCAGATGGTGTACGCGCAGTACAAGGAAGACACCTACACCCAGGGCTTCAACGTCTACACCACCGTCAATGCAGCCGACCAGCAGGCCGCCTACCAGGCCGTGCGCAAGGGCGTGATGGATTACGACCGCCGCCACGGCTATCGCGGTCCGGAAGAAACCATCGCCCTGCCCGCCAACGCCGACGATCGTGCCGCGGCCATCGACGACGTGATGGACGACCACCCCGACAACGATGACATCCTGGCCGCCGTGGTGGTGGCCGCCAGCCCCAGGCAGATCGATGCGGTGCTGCGCAGCGGCGACAAGATCAGCATCAAGGGCGAGGCCCTGCGCTTCGTCGCTGCGGCCTTGTCGGAGAAGGCCAAAAAGGAGATCCGCATCGCCCCCGGTGCGTTGATCCGCGTGATGCAGGACGCCAAACAGAACTGGCAGGTGGTGCAGTTGCCGCAGGTAGAAGCGGCACTGGTCTCGGTGGTGCCGCAGGATGGCGCCATCCGCGCCCTGGTCGGTGGTTTCGACTTCACCCAGAACAATTTCAACCACGTCACCCAAGCCTGGCGCCAGCCGGGCTCGACCTTCAAGCCCTTCATCTATTCGGCGGCGCTGGAGAAGGGTTTTGCCCCGGCCTCCATCGTCAACGATGCCCCGGTTTCCTATCCGGCCGGCCCCGGCCAGCCGAACTGGGAACCCAAGGATGACGAAACCCCGGCCGGCCCCATGACCGTGCGCACCGCCCTGCAAAAGTCGGTGAACCTGGTGGCCATCCGTACGCTGGACTATATCGGCGTGCCCTATGCCCGCGACTTCATCACCGGCACCTACGGCTTCGATGCCGACAAGGTCCCGCCCTACCTGCCCATGGCGCTGGGCGCGGGCCAGACCAACCCGCTGCAGCTCTCGGCGGCCTATTCGGTCTTTGCCAACGGCGGCTACAAGATCCAGCCCTACCTGATCTCGCAGATCACCGATGCGCGCGGCAAGGTGCTGTCCAAGGCGGATCCGCTGATCGTGGGCAATGGCGCGCCGCGCGTGGTGGCCGAACGCAACAGCTACATGATGACCAGCATGCTCAAGTCGGTCGCCCAGAGCGGTACCGGCGCGCGCAGCAACAGCATCGGCCGCACCGACCTGGCCGGCAAGACCGGCACCACCAATGACGCCGTCGATGGCTGGTTCGCCGGTTATCAGCGCACCCTGGCGACCGTCGCCTGGATGGGTTACGACCAGCCCAAGAGCCTGGGCAGCAAGGAATTCGGGGCGCAGCTGGCGCTGCCGATCTGGGTCGACTACATGGCCAAGGCCCTCAAGGGGGTGCCGCAGTTCGACCTGCCGGTGCCGGACGGCATCCGCTTCATCGATGGCGAACCCTACTACGACAACTTCACTCCCAACAACGGTCTGGTGACCAATGTGGGCGTGACAGTGGTGGATGCCCTGTCAAACTTCTTCGGCTGGACACCGAGCTCCACCCCGGCTGCACCGGGCGCTCAACAGGGCAATACGCAGGCGGCACCGAACCTGCCCGGGTCCTCCCCCAGCACCCCGCGCACGCTACCGGGCGCACCGGCGGGCCGTCCCCTCAACGAGAACGCACGGCGCTTCATGGACAACACCAACCAGGGACATTGAAGCCGGGCCGGGCCTGGGGCCTGGCACCTGGCACTTCAGGAGCGGGACGGCAAAAGCAAACGGGCACTTCCGAAGAAGTGCCCGTTTCCTTTTGTCTGGCGCCCCCGACACGGATCGAACGTGTGACCTATCCCTTCATACCGCTATGGCTTTCGCCACCATCAGATACAGATGACCGGATGTTTGCAGTCTGGACTATACCTTGGCCATGGACCCTGCCCTGGCGAGCAAGATCGGGAGGCCGGAGCCGTCTAGTCTCTACACCTTCCGGCTTCCGAGGAAACCGGCTTGGCTCGGTATTGCCAGCAGCCGCAGGCTCAAAAGCATGCGCTGTCAGGGTTCACCGACTTTGACTCCATTCAGGCGGCGCCTTTCGGCATCCGCTGCCCAATTTGACTTAGGAGGGGATCGCTCTATCCACTGAGCTACGGGGGCAACAAGGCCGCTATTGTATCCGCTGCGCCGGCCCTTGCAAAGCTGCAAGCTTCCCATGCGCCGCAACGGCCTTGCACTACAATAGGCCGATGCGCTCGCCCACAATAAATATGAAGAAGCTTGCAGTCACTGCCCTGGGGACATGGATGGCAGCGGGCCTGGCCATGGCCCAGCCGACGGCGGACAAGCCGGGTACGATGCCGGGCATGGCCGAACGCATGGCCGCCTGCATCGCCTGCCATGGCAAACAGGGGCGGGCCACGGCCGATGGCTACTATCCGCGCATCGCCGGCAAGCCGGAGGGATACCTGCTCAATCAGCTGCAGAGTTTTCGTGATGGACGGCGCCGTTATCCGATGATGAATTACCTGCTGGGCAATCTTTCGGATGATTATCTCCGGCAGATCGCCGCCTTCTTCGCCGACCAGCATCCGCCCTATCCGCCGCCGGTTCCCGCCGACGCCGGCACCGCCGTACTGGATCGGGGGCGCCTGCTGGTGAGCCAGGGCAAGCCGAGGCAGGGCATTGCTGCCTGCGCCAGCTGCCATGGCGTCGGGCTGGGCGGCGTACAGCCGGGCATCCCGGGATTGCTGGGCCTGCCGCACGACTATATCAATGCGCAACTGGGGGCCTGGCGCAATGGCGAGCGCACTGCCAGCGCACCGGACTGCATGGGCAAGATTGCCCGGGCCCTGAGTCCGGAAGACATCAATGCCGTCAGCAGCTGGCTGTCCTCCCAGCCGGTGCCGGCCGACTATGCCCCGGCGCGCAGCCTGCCCCAGCCACTCCCGGTGGCCTGCGGCAGCATGCCGCCGGGTCCTGCCGACGCAGGAGCGGCACGATGAACAAGATCTTGCGTCGGGGACTGGGGATGCTGCTGGGCAGCGTGCTGGCGGTCGTGGCGCTGGCCGCCGGCGTGATCGCCTGGCAAAGCCTGCGCAGCGAAGATACCGGTGTGGCCACCCCGGTCACCGATGCGCAGGCGCAGCGACTCAGGGGGCAATACCTGGCACGCGCCGGCAACTGCATGGCCTGCCATACGGTGCGCGGCGGTGCGGCCTATGCCGGTGGCCGCCCCATCGCCACCCCCTTCGGCACGCTCTACACCACCAACCTCACGCCGGACAAGGCCACCGGCCTGGGCGACTGGAGCGCCGACGATTTCTGGCGCGCCCTGCACCACGGACGTGGACGCGATGGCCGTTTCCTCTACCCGGCCTTCCCCTACACCAGCTACACCCGCCTCACCCGCGACGACAGCGATGCCCTGTTCGCCTGGCTGCGCGGCCTGCCTCCCGTAGTTCAGCCCAATCGTTCACATGATTTGCGCTTCCCCTACGACCAGCGGCCGCTGCTGGGCCTGTGGCGCGCATTTTTCTTCACACCGGCTGTTTACCAGCCTGATCCGGCGCGCTCCGCCCAGTGGAACAGGGGCGCCTACCTGGTGCAAGGGGCTGGCCATTGCAGCGCCTGTCACAGCGCCCGCAACCGGGCCGGCGCCAGCATTGCGCCGCTGGCACTGGCCGGGGGCATGATCCCGGGGCTGGACTGGTATGCGCCGCCCCTGCATGGAGCAGAGCATGGCCTGGGCAACTGGAGCGAGGCGGACATTGCCGCCCTGCTCAAGACCGGCGTCTCGCCCCGCGCTGCCTCGCTGGGGCCGATGTCGGAAATCGTCGGGCGCAGCCTGCAGTATCTGAACGATGAGGATATCGGCGCCATGGCGGTCTACCTGAAGTCGCTGCCGGCACAAGCCCTGCCCAAGGATGGCATGGCCGCCCAACCGGAACCCGCCGAGGCCGAACGCATCCTCAAGCAGGGCAAGAAGCTCTACGGAAGTCTGTGCGTGGACTGCCACGGCGGCCGTGGCCAGGGCAGCGCACCGGATTATCCGCCGCTGGCGGGCAACCACGCCATTGCCGGGCCAGAGCCGGTCAATGCCATCCGGGCCGTGCTCAATGGTGGGTTCCCGCCCTCCACGACAGGCAACCCCTACCCCTTCGGCATGCCACCCTTCGGTCCGCAGCTCAGTGACCAGGAGGTGGCCGCACTGGTCTCCTATGTGCGCAATAGCTGGGGCAACCAGAGCGGCTTCGTTTCAGCCTCGGAGGTGAACCGCTATCGCAGCGTGCCGCTGGATTGATCCTGCGCAGCGCATCCTGGGTGCGGCTCGAAAAAAAAGGCGATCCGGATATCGCCTTTTTCATTCACATTCTAGATGAAGAAACGTCAGTGCTCGGTACTGAGCTTGTAGCCCATGCCGCGCACCGTCTGCACGTAGTACGCCAGATCACCCAGCGACTTGCGCAGGCGCATGATGTGCACATCGACCGTGCGCTCCTCGATGAAGGTGTGGTCTCCCCAGACCCTGTCGAGCAACTGGGCGCGTGAAAAGATGCGCTCCGGATGCGCCACCAGATAGCGCAGCAGCTTGAACTCGGCCTGATCCAGCGCCACCGACCTGCCCGCCACGGCCACCTGGCGGCGTTCGACGTCGATGCTGATGTCGCCGTAGCGCAGTGCCTGACTGCCGATCTCGGGCGTCTTGCGACGCAGCAGGGCCTGCACCCGTGCCACCAGTTCCTTGGGCGAGAACGGCTTGGTCACGTAGTCATCCGCGCCCTCGTTCAAGCCCTTGACCTTGTCTTCTTCCATGCCCTTGGCGGTGAGCATGATGACCGGCAGCGCCGCCGTACGCTGGTCGCGCCGCAGCTCCGCCAGCAGCACCAGACCGGAACTGTCGGGCAGCATCCAGTCCAGCAGCACCACGTGCGGCAGCGATTCGGCGATCAGCTTGCGGGCCTGGGCCACGTCGGTGGCGACGGTGGTGGCAAAACCCGCTCCCTGCATCGTAAAGCGCAACAGCTCCGCGATGCTGGGTTCGTCTTCGACCATCAGGATGTGGGGGAGCTCTTTTGACATCTTCCTTGGCTTCGCTGTGGCTCGATCAGAGTACCTTGGCCGCGATACGCTGGGCCATGGTACGCGCCAGCTCGGCTTCTTCGGCTTCCACCATCACGCGGATCAGCGGTTCGGTGCCGGACGGTCGCAGCAGCACGCGGCCGCGCTCGCCCAGTGCCTCTTCCACCGCAAGCTTCTCGGCTTGCAGGGCGGCGTTGGACTTCCAGTCATAGCCGGCCGGAATCTTCACATTGATCAGCGATTGCGGAAACAGGGTGATGTCACCGGTCATCTGCGCCAGGCTCTGGCCGGCGCGCTTCAGGGCACACAGGACCTGCAGCGCCGAGACGATGCCATCACCGGTGGTATGCCTGTCCAGCGCCAGCAGGTGGCCGGAACCTTCGCCGCCGAGCAGCCAGCCCTTTTCCTGCAGCACTTCCAGCACATAGCGGTCGCCCACCTTGGCGCGCGCGAAGGGCACGCCCATCTTTTTGAAGGCCACTTCCAGGGCCATGTTGGTCATCAGGGTACCAACTGCACCATCGACCGGGCCGGTGGCCAGGCGGTCCTTGACCATCAGGTAGAGCAGTTCATCGCCGTTGTAGATGCGGCCATGGCCATCGACCATGATGAGCCGGTCGGCGTCGCCGTCCAGGGCAATGCCCAGGTCGGCGCGGTATTCACGCACCGCGGCTACCAGCGACTTGGGCGCGGTGGCGCCGCAGTCCTCGTTGATGTTCAGGCCATCGGGCTGATTGCCGATGGTGATGACTTCGGCCCCCAGCTCATGGAATACGTGCGGGGCGATGTTGTAGGCCGCGCCGTTGGCACAGTCCACCACCAGGCGCATGCCACGCAGGTCCATGGCGCTGGGGAAGGTGCTCTTGCAGAATTCGATGTAGCGGCCGGCCGCATCCGACAGGCGGCGTGCCTTGCCCAGCTTCTCGGAGGGAACGCACTCCATGGGCTGCTCCAGGGCGGCTTCGATATCGGCCTCGACCTGGTCGGGCAGCTTGTTGCCCTTGGCCGAGAAGAACTTGATACCGTTGTCGTGATAGGGATTGTGCGAGGCCGAAATCACCACGCCGGCCGACAGGCGCTGGGCGCGGGTCAGGTAGGCCACGGCCGGGGTCGGCAGTGGCCCGGCCAGCCAGACATCCACCCCGGCCGCTGCGAAACCGGCCTCCAGGGCGGCTTCCAGCATGTAGCCGGAAATGCGGGTGTCCTTGCCGATCAGCACCGTGGGACGCGCCACGCCATCCTTGGACTTGGCCAGCACCTTGCCGGCCGCATAGCCCAGGCGCATGACGAAATCAGGGGTAATGGGTGCCACGCCTACGCGACCGCGCACACCATCGGTGCCGAAATATTTTGCTGCCATGTTGATCCTTTATTGCTTGTCGATGTCTTGCTGGCCGGGCGAAGGCGTCGGCCTGTCTCCAGTGAAGACGATGGGTTGCTGCCTGATGATCGGTGAGGTCCGAAGCTGCATTGCCACTGTGCCTACCGATCGGCGCGCCCGGCCTGCCACATGGCCAGTGCATCGACCGTCTCGGCCACATCATGCACCCGGATGATCATCGCGCCCTGCTGCGCCGCCGCCAGCGCCGCGCCGAGACTGCCGGCCATGCGGCGTTCCAGCGGCTTGCCGGTGACGGCGCCGATCATCGACTTGCGCGACATGCCCGCCAGCAGGGGCAGGTCCAGCATGTCGATCAGTCGGCGCGTGTTCTTGAGCAAAGCCAGATTATGCTCCACAGTCTTGCCAAAGCCAAAACCGGGATCGATACAAATCCGTTCACGTCCGATGCCGGCTGCGCGCATGAGGTCGACCTGGGTCTGCAGGAATTGGGCGACCTCGGTCACCACATCTTCATATCGGGGTTCCTGCTGCATGGTCTGCGGCTGCCCCTGCATGTGCATCACGCACAGGCCGGCCTCGCTGTCCTTGACCGCATCGATGGCGCCCTCGGCACGGAAACCATTGATGTCATTGATGATGTCCACCTCGGCGGCCAGCGCTTCGCGCATGACGGCGGGCTTGTAGGTATCCAGCGAGATCGGCTTGCCGCAGTCGCGCAGGGCATAGATCACCGGCATGACGCGCTCCAGCTCTTCCTGCAAGGACAGCGGGGCGATGCCGGGACGGGTCGACTCGCCACCGATGTCGATGATGTCGACCCCGTCGGCGATCATCTGTTCGGCATGGGTCAGGGCCAGCTCCAGGCAGTGATGGCGGCCGCCATCGGAGAAGGAATCGGGCGTCACATTGAGAATACCCATGACCAGCGGCCGGCGGCCAGGCTGGACCGGCAGGCGGAACCTGCCGCACTTGAGAAATGCTTGCGTCATCTTGCTGTTGTGGGTGTTGCGGATGAGTTGTCCGACGTAGCGACCTTGCGGAGGCTGCGCCGCCTGCCATCGCTCTGCGGCTGCATGATACACCGCCGATGGACCGTCTTTATACTTTTGTCCGGCAAGCGCGTCATCGACTGCACGGTTTTTCATCTGCCAAATAAAAAAGGTGAGGATCGCTCCTCACCTTCATCAAACCTGCGGTCTCAGGCGCTCGGGCTGTTCGCCGCAGCCTTCACGCTTCAGGCCGGAGCCGTGGCGTTGGGCGAGACGTCGCCGGAACGATTGCCGTCCGACGGCGACTTCTTGACGGGAGTCCCATTGCGCGGCGGACGCGGTTCGTCACCGTTCATGATGTCGTTGACCTGATCGGCGTCCAGGGTTTCCCATTCCAGCAGGGCCTTGGCCATGACGTCGACCTTCTCGCGGTTTTCTTCCAGCAGACGACGGGCCAGGGCGTATTGCTCGTCGAGGATGCTGCGGATTTCAGCATCCACCTTTTGCTGGGTGGCTTCGGAGACGGTCTTGGAGGACATGCGGCCGAAGTAGGCATCCTGCTCCGAATCCTCATACACCATGGTGCCCAAGGTCACGGACATGCCGTAACGGGTAACCATGGCGCGAGCCAGCTTGGTAGCGCGCTCGAAGTCGTTGGAAGCGCCGGTGGACATCTGGTGCATGAAGATTTCTTCAGCGATACGACCACCGAAGAGGATAGAGATCTCTTCCAGCATCTTGTCCTTGTACATGTTCACGCGGTCATGCTCCGGCAGCTGCCAGGTCAGGCCCAGGGCGTAGCCACGCGGCATGATGGTGACCTTGTGGACCGGATCGGCCTTGGGCAGCAGCTTGGCGACGACGGCGTGGCCGGACTCGTGGTAGGCGGTGTTGCGGCGCTCTTCCTCGCGCATCACGGCCGACTTGCGTTCCGGACCCATGACGATCTTGTCCTTGGCATCTTCGAAGTCCTGCATTTCCACCAGGCGCTTGTTGCGGCGCGCAGCGAACAGGGCGGCTTCGTTGACCAGGTTGGCCAGGTCGGCACCGGAGAAACCGGGGGTACCACGGGCCAGGATATCGGCCTTGACGTCCGGCGCGATGGGCACCTTGCGCATGTGCACATAGAGGATCTGTTCGCGGCCACGGATGTCGGGCAGGCCGACCATCACCTGGCGGTCGAAACGGCCCGGACGCAGCAGCGCCTTGTCCAGCACGTCGGCGCGGTTGGTAGCGGCGATGACGATGACGCCGGAGTTGGCTTCGAAACCGTCCATCTCCACCAGCATCTGGTTCAGGGTCTGTTCGCGTTCGTCGTTGCCGCCGCCCATGCCGGCACCACGATGGCGACCGACGGCGTCGATTTCGTCGATGAAGATAATGCAGGGAGCATGCTTCTTGGCGTTCTCGAACATGTCACGCACACGCGATGCGCCCACGCCGACGAACATTTCCACGAAGTCCGAACCCGAAATGGTGAAGAACGGCACCTTGGCTTCGCCGGCGATGGCACGGGCCAGCAGGGTTTTACCGGTACCCGGGGGGCCCACCATCAACACACCGTGGGGGATGCGGCCGCCCAGCTTCTGGAACTTGGTCGGGTCACGCAGGAATTCGACCAGCTCCTGGACTTCTTCCTTGGCTTCGTCGCAACCGGCGACGTCGGCGAAGGTGACGGAGTTGCTGTTTTCATCCAGCATGCGCGCCTTGGACTTGCCGAAGGAGAACGCGCCGCCCTTGCCGCCGCCCTGCATCTGGCGCATGAAGAAGATCCAGACGCCGATCAACAGCAGCATCGGGAACCAGGAAATGAAGATTTGCGACAGGAAGGACTGCTCTTCCGGCTGGCGCACGTCGAACTTCACGCCATTGTTCAACAGGTCGCCGACCAGGCCGCGATCCAGGATGGTGGTCGCGGTCTTGACCTTGGTGCCGTCCTGAGTGGTGGCGATGATGTTGCGATCCTCGATGGTCGCGTCCTTGATGTGTCCGGCCTTGACCTCGGAGATGAAGTCCGAATACGCGATCGGCTTGGCATTGGTCGCCATGCTGCGGCTGTCGAACTGTTTGAACACCATAAACAGCACGAGCGCGATGACTACCCAGATGGCAGCCTTGGAAAACATATTGTTCACTGGAACTCCTCCGACGCCTGCGCGCCACGTTGCCTTTGTATCGTCCGATTTTACCCGGATTCAACCACCCTTACACGGAAAACCGCCGTCCGACCAGCCTCGCCCCGCCCTGCTGTGCCATCGCGCAACGCACAACAACGCGTCGCACCAGGCTGCAGGCTCATTTCTTTGCCATTCCGTCATCAGCTTGAAGACGGGCGGGGAAGACCTGTTTGTCGCCAAGTTTGTCACCGATTCAGACAGACTAACGATTTCCAGAAATCGATATAAGGCTGAAATCGGGCAAAACAAGGCGGGAAAATTCACTAAATCGCCGGTTTTACAGCAGATTTTGCGCTGGATTGCGGATGACGAACCGGTTTTGAGTCAACTTTAACCGATTTAACTGCGAGGATTTTTCAGGATTTTCCCTAGCAGAAAGATTTCGGACGACTTGTCGCGGCTGGCCTTGGGTTTCTTGGACATCACCGTCTTGAATTCGGCCCGGAATTTGTGCACCAGTTCGTTGTAGCCGGTCCCGTTGAAACACTTGACCAGCAAAGCGCCGCCAGGTTTCATGTGCAGCTGCGCAAAATCGATGGCCAGGTCGATCAGGTACTCCACCCGCGCGGCATCGGCAATGGCCACGCCCGACAGGTTGGGCGCCATGTCCGAGAGCACCAGATCGGCCTTGCGCCCCTCCAGCACGGCTTCGAGCTGGCGCACCGGCTCGTCTTCGCGGAAGTCGCCCTGGATGTAGTGCACATCGGCAATCGGGTCCATCGGCAGGATGTCCAGCCCGATGATGGTGCCGTGGATGCCGCCACCCTCGGCGCCGGCCAGCTTGTTGCGGGCGTACTGGCACCAGCTGCCGGGGGTGCAGCCGAGGTCGACGATGACCTGCCCGGGCTTGATGAGACGTTCTTCCTCATCGATTTCCTTGAGCTTGTAGGCGGCACGCGCACGATAGCCTTCCTTCTGTGCCAACTTCACATAAGGGTCGTTGATATGGTCGTGTAACCAGTTTTTGTTCAGTTTGTTCTTTGCCATTCGCGTAGAATACTGGTTTTATCTCATTGAGGGACAACTTGGCGCCGCCGAGACCTCGTCCCGAACCTGCACTCCCATGTTGAATCTGACTCCCGCCGAGCGCAGCGAACTGCGCGCCCAGGCCCATGGCTTGAACCCCGTCGTGATGGTAGGCGAAAGTGGCCTTTCCGAATCCGTCATGAAGGAAATCGACAAGAGCCTCAACGCCCACGGCCTCATCAAGGTCCGTGTCTTCGGCGACGACCGCGAAGCCCGCATCGCGATCTACGAAACCATCTGCGCCGAGCTCAAGGCGGCCCCGGTACAACACATCGGCAAGCTGCTGGTGCTGTATCGCCCGCAAAAGGACGAAGGCAAGAAAGCCGCTGCCGGCGCCAAGGGCGGCCTGCGCGAAGTGACCATCGTCAAGTCGCACGCCACCAAGCGTCCTTCGGTGAGCAAGGTCATGCTCAAGGGCAACGAACGCATCACCGCCGGTGGTCTGGTCAAGAAGGCCAAGCCGCGCCAGCGCAGCACCAAGAAGTCGCTCGGCTGATCCTTCGGTCGCTGGACGCACCGGGCTGCAGCTTGCTGCGGCCCACAAAACAGAATGCCCGCTGATGCGGGCATTTTCATTTCCGGCGTCGGTGTTGCGGCAGGATCAATGCCGCATCCGCCCTGCTCTGCGCGGGACGGATGCGGCGGACTACGTCAGACGTAGCGCACTTCCAGGATTTCGTATTCCTTCAGGCCCGAGGGGGCTTCCACGGCCACCACGTCACCGGCGCTCTTGCCGATCAGGGCACGGGCGATGGGCGAGGTCACGGAGACCTTGGATTCCTTGATGTCGGCTTCGTCCAGACCGACGATCTGGTAGGTCACCTTCTCGCCGCTGTCCAGGTTTTCCAGGTCCACGGTGGAGGCGAAGACCACGCGGCCTTCGGCGTTCAGTTCGGCCGGGTCGACGATCTGGGCCGCGCCCAGCTTGCCTTCCAGGTCGGCGATACGGCCTTCGATGAAGGCCTGGCGCTCCTTGGCCGACTCGTATTCGGCGTTTTCGGACAAGTCACCCTGCGCGCGCGCTTCGGCGATTGCATTGATGACTTCCGGACGGTCTTTGGTTTTCAAACGGTGCAATTCTTCCTTCAGAAGTTCGGCGCCACGCTTGGTAAGGGGAACTGTGCTCATAAGTCTCTTGCTCAAGGTTAGGGTTACACGGAAGACGCATCCAAGGTCCGCCGGCCGCTGAACACGCAAAAAGATCTCCGCGCCGCCAACCTGGCGGACAAGCGTTGTTTTTACGGGAACAGTCTGACTGGTGAACGGACCGTTGCTGCAGGATTCCGTCAGCTCTTCAACAACACGCGCTCTGACTCAGAGCCGCTAAGGACATGACGCCACGCGCAAATCCACATGCGTGAGGCCCGATGGCGTCATGTCCTTAGCGTCCCCGGACGGATCTGCCCTGCAACATTGAACATGTTGTGGCCGCAGGGTGTCGTCCAAAAGTCAGAGAGGGCATCGATTGCTCAGATGCCCTCTTTGCCTGCCGGCGTCAATCAAGCTAAAGCCGGCAAAAGTAACGTGTTGTGGGTTTAGTGTATAGCTTTATGCAGGCCTTGTAAATCGTAGACGTCCAGCGCGTCCAGATGGCGCATGCCTTCCACTGCCGCTTCGGCACCGGCGATGGTAGTGAAGGTGGTCACACGGGCGGCCAGCGCCGAAGTACGGATCGCTCCGGAGTCGGCAATGGCGTTGCGCTTTTCTTCAACGGTGTTCACCACCAGGGTGATCTCGTTGTTCTTGACCATGTCCACGATGTGCGGACGGCCTTCCACCACCTTGTTGACGGTCGCCACGGGGATGCCGGCAGCGCTGATGGCAGCGGCCGTACCCTTGGTGGCCACAATCGAGAAGCCCAGGGCGACCAGGTCGCGCGCCACTTGCACGGCACGCGGCTTGTCGCTGTTCTTCACCGACAGGAAGACCTTGCCCGATTTCGGCAGCTTCACGCCAGCACCCATCTGCGACTTCACGAAGGCTTCACCGAAGGTCTTGCCCACGCCCATGACTTCGCCAGTGGACTTCATTTCAGGGCCGAGGATGGTGTCCACGCCCGGGAACTTGACGAACGGGAACACGGCTTCCTTGACGCTGTAGTAAGGCGGTACGACTTCGTTCTTGATGCCCTGGCTGTCCAGCGACTGGCCGACCATGCAGCGTGCAGCGATCTTGGCCAGCTGCAGGCCGGTGGCCTTGGAGACGAAGGGCACGGTACGCGATGCACGCGGGTTCACTTCCAGCACGAAGACGGTATCGACGGTCTTGCCATCGACTTCACTTTGCTGGATGGCGAACTGCACGTTCATCAGGCCGACCACGTTCAGGCCCTTGGCCATCAGTGCGGTCTGGCGCTTCAGTTCTTCAATCGTTTCCTTGGACAGCGAATACGGCGGCAGCGAGCAAGCCGAGTCGCCCGAGTGCACGCCAGCCTGTTCGATGTGCTCCATCACGCCGCCGATGAAGGTACGTTCACCGTCGGAGAGGCAATCGACGTCCACTTCGATGGCGTCGTTCAGGAAGCGGTCCAGCAGCACCGGCGAATCATGCGAAACCTTGACGGCTTCGCGCATGTAGCGCTCCAGGTCACGCTGCTCGTGGACGATTTCCATGGCGCGGCCACCCAGCACGTAGGACGGGCGCACCACCAGCGGATAACCGATTTCCTGCGCCAGTTGCAGCGCGTCGGCTTCGGTACGGGCGGTACGGTTGGGCGGCTGGCGCAGGCCGAGGTCTTGCAGCAGCTTCTGGAAGCGCTCGCGGTCTTCAGCGGCGTCGATCATGTCAGGCGAGGTGCCGACGATGGGCACGCCATTGGCTTCCAGGTCCAGCGCCAGCTTCAGCGGGGTCTGGCCGCCGTACTGGACGATCACGCCAACCGGCTTTTCCTTGTCGACGATTTCCAGCACGTCTTCCAGCGTCACCGGCTCGAAGTACAGGCGGTCGGAGGTGTCGTAGTCGGTCGAGACGGTTTCCGGGTTGCAGTTGACCATGATGGTTTCGTAACCGTCATCGCGCATCGCCAGTGCCGCGTGCACGCAGCAGTAGTCGAACTCGATGCCCTGGCCGATACGGTTCGGGCCACCGCCCAGCACCATGATCTTCTTCTTGTCGGTCGGGTTGGATTCGCACTCTTCGTCGTAGGTCGAATACATGTAGGCGGTATCGGTCGAGAACTCGCCCGCACAGGTATCGACGCGCTTGAAGACCGGACGCACGCCCAGCTTCTTGCGCTGCTCGCGCACGGCGGTGTCGGTGGTCTTCAACAGCTTGGCCAGGCGACGATCCGAGAAGCCCTTCTGCTTCAGCTGGAACAGGGTCGCCTTGTCCAGCGACTCCAGCGCCACATCCTTTTCCAGCCACAGTTCGATGTCGACGATTTCCTTGATCTGCGACAGGAACCACGGGTCGATGTGGGTCAGGCCATGCACTTCTTCCAGCGAGAAGCCTTGGGCGAAGGCGTCGCCCACGTACCAGATGCGGTCCGGACCGGGTTCGCCCAGTTCCTTCTCGATCAGTTCGCGGTCGGTGGTCTTTTCGTTCATGCCGTCCACGCCCACTTCCAGGCCACGCAGGGCTTTCTGGAAGGATTCCTGGAAGGTACGGCCGATGGCCATGACTTCACCCACGGACTTCATCTGGGTCGTCAGGTGCTTGTCGGCCTGCGGGAATTTCTCGAAGGTGAAGCGCGGGATCTTGGTCACGACGTAGTCGATGGACGGCTCGAAGGACGCCGGGGTCGCGCCGCCGGTGATCTCGTTGCGCAGTTCATCGAGCGTGAAGCCCACGGCCAGCTTGGCCGCGATCTTGGCGATCGGGAAGCCGGTGGCCTTGGAGGCCAGTGCCGAGGAACGCGAGACGCGCGGGTTCATTTCGATGACGATCATGCGGCCATCGGCCGGGTTGACCGAGAACTGCACGTTGGAGCCGCCGGTATCCACACCGATTTCACGCAGCACCGCCAGCGAGGCGTTACGCATGATCTGGTATTCCTTGTCGGTCAGCGTCTGTGCCGGGGCGACGGTGATGGAGTCGCCGGTGTGCACGCCCATCGGGTCCAGGTTTTCGATGGAACAGACGATGATGCAGTTGTCCGCCTTGTCGCGGACCACTTCCATTTCGTATTCCTTCCAGCCGATCAGCGATTCTTCGATCAGCAGTTCGGACGTCGGCGAAGCCTCCAGGCCGCGCTTGCAGATGGTTTCGAATTCCTCGGCGTTGTAGGCGATACCGCCGCCGGTGCCGCCCATGGTGAAGGACGGACGGATGATGACCGGGAAGCCGATGGTCTTCTGCACCGCCCACGATTCTTCCATCGTGTGCGACACGCCCGAACGGGCGGAACCGAGGCCGATCTTGGTCATGGCCTGCTTGAACTTGGAGCGGTCTTCCGCCTTGTCGATGGCTTCCGGGGTCGCGCCGATCAGCTCGACCTTGTACTTCTCCAGCACGCCATTGCGATGCAGGTCCAGCGCGCAGTTCAGCGCGGTCTGGCCGCCCATGGTCGGCAGGATGGCGTCCGGCTTTTCCTTGGCGATGATGCGCTCGACAGCTTGCCAGGTGATCGGCTCGATGTAGGTGGCATCGGCCATTTCCGGGTCGGTCATGATGGTGGCCGGGTTGCTGTTGACCAGGATGACCTTGAAACCTTCTTCACGCAGGGCCTTGCAGGCCTGGGCGCCGGAATAGTCGAATTCGCAGGCCTGGCCGATGATGATCGGGCCAGCGCCAATGATCAGGATGCTTTTGATGTCAGTACGCTTAGGCATTTTGTTTCTTCTCCATCATCGCCACGAACTTGTCGAACAGGGGAGCGATGTCATGCGGTCCAGGGGATGCTTCGGGGTGGCCCTGGAAGCAGAAAGCAGGTTTGTCGGTACGCTCGAAGCCTTGCAGCGAACCGTCGAAGAGCGACACGTGGGTCACGCGGCAGTTGGCTGGCAGGGTGGCCTGGTCCACGGCGAAACCGTGGTTCTGCGAGGTGATCATCACCTGCTTGGAATCCAGGTCCTGCACCGGGTGGTTGGCACCGTGGTGGCCGAACTTCATCTTCAAGGTCTTGGCGCCGGAGGCCAGGGCCATGATCTGGTGACCCAGGCAGATGCCGAAGGTCGGGATACCGCGCTCGATCAGCTCCTTGGAGGCGGCGATGGCGTAATCACAGGGTTCCGGATCGCCAGGACCGTTGGAGAGGAAGATGCCGTCCGGGTTCAGGGCCAGCGCTTCGGCCGCAGTGGCTTGCGCCGGCAGCACGGTGACCTTGCAGCCGCGCTCGGCCAGCATGCGCAGGATGTTGTACTTGACGCCGTAGTCGAAGGCGACCACGTGGAATTTCGGGGTGATCTGCTGACCGTAGCCGCGGCCCAGGCGCCATTCGGTCTCGGTCCAGTTGTAGGCCTTCTGGGTGGAGACCACCTTGGCCAGGTCCATGCCGGCCAGGCCCGGGAAGGCGCGCGCCAGTTCCAGTGCCTTGGCGGTGGCCGCCGCGATATCGGCTTCACCGGCGACGATGGCGCCGTTCTGGGCACCCTTCTCGCGCAGGATGCGGGTCAGCTTGCGGGTGTCGATGCCGGCGATGGAGACGATGTTGCCTTCTTTCAGATAATCCGACAGCGATTGCTGGCTGCGGAAGTTCGACAGCAGGCGCGGCAGGTCCTTGATGATGAGGCCGGCGGCGTGGATCTGCGACGCTTCGACGTCTTCACGGTTCACGCCCGTGTTGCCGATGTGCGGATAGGTAAGGGTGACGATCTGGCGGCTGTAGCTGGGGTCGGTCAGGATTTCCTGGTAGCCGGTCATCGCGGTATTGAAGACCACCTCACCGGTGGTATTGCCTGCGGCGCCGATGGAAAAACCTTGGAAGACAGACCCGTCTGCGAGCGCGAGGACGGCCGGAATCGCGGGACCGGAAAGAAGAGGCAGCAAGGGTAACTCCTGAGATTGTTACCGCCGCGGCTGGATGACCGGTAGACCTTTGCGCGCCAAACTGACCGGCGCGAACACCCCGACTCATTCGGTACGGAAGCGTGGCTGGGCCTGTTGGGAACGAGGAAGAGGAATGGGTATGCGCTACGGCGGATAAAATTGGCTAAACCGCTCAATTATAGCGCAAGAGCCTCCCTCCGGCAAATCGTAGATTGCCGAAAGTTGGCGCAAATTGCACCGAAACGGGGTGCAGACAAGGCGGGAGCGCCGGCAGACGAGGCTGCCGGCGCGGGAGAGATTACAGGCCCAGGGCAGCGATACCGGCCTTGGCGATCTGCACGTCTTCCGAGGACTTCACGCCCGAGACGCCGACGGCGCCCACGTAATGGCCATCGACCACCACCGGCACGCCGCCTTCGAGCAGGCCGTCCAGGCCAGGGGCGCTCAGGAAGGAGACGCGGCCGTTGTTGATCATGTCTTCATAGATCTTGCTTTCGCGGCGACCCAGGGCAGCGGTGCGGGCCTTGGCCGGGGCGATCTGCGAGGAGATCGGGGCGGCGCCGTCCATGCGCTGCAGCCACAGCAGGTGGCCGCCGTCATCGACCACCGAGATGGCCACGTTCCAGTTGTTGGCACGGGCTTCGGCTTCAGCGCCGGCAGCGATCTTCTTGACGTCGTCCAGCGACAGGAACGGTTTGGTTTGCATGTTTGCTCCGATAGGCAGAAAAAATTGAACGCTGATTGTACGGCCAGAAAGTCTTTTTTGACATCCCGCCCGGCCAAGTCATCTTCACGCCATAGATGAAGTTTTTTGCATCACACCTGGCCCGCAACTCATTTTTCTCATGCAGCAAGGAAACTTTCTGTAAAAACGTAAATCTTTTAGCCGGGCTGTTTTCCTACCGCGTGTAGGAAAAACCCTGACAGGGAGAAACCCGCAAGCAGCCCGCTTTAACCCGTAAATCATTTCAGTTTGACAAGCTGGCACGAATCCAGCTTTTGACAAGCCGTAAGATTTACCTTACATTCCTGCAATCCTATTTTGAGAGGATCCCGATGACCCTACGCCGATCTGACCGAATCCGACGACAAACCGCTCGCGCATGCGCGCTGGCGGCCGGCCTCTGGATCAGTGCATCGGCTCATTCCGCTGACCTTTCCCTGGCAGCGCAGGATCTTCCTCCTCCCCAAGCGACCTCCCCGCAAGCCCAGCAGTTGATCAGCAGGACCAATCTTGCGATCGCCCGCCTGCAAGAAATCACCAATCGTGCTTCCGAACTGGCCACCCAGGCGCTGGCCATGCTGGGCATCAATTACCGTTACGGCGGCAATTCGCCTGATACCGGCCTGGATTGCAGCGGTCTGGTGCGTTACGTCTTCAAGGAAGCATGGGGTACCGACCTGCCGCGCACCTCGCTGGAAATCAGCCGCGTGGGCGAGAAGGTTGGCAGCGACAACCTGCAACCGGGCGACCTGGTGTTCTACAACACCCTGCGCCGCGGCTTCTCGCACGTCGGCATCTACCTGGGTGACGGCAAGTTCATTCACTCCCCCTCGACCGGTGGTCAGGTGCGCATCGAGAGCATGGACGAGTCCTACTGGAAGAAGCGCTTCAATGGTGCGCGCCGCATCATCGCGGGCGACGACGAACAGAAATGATCACCATCACGGTGCACCGTACATAGCAAAAGGCCGCTGGGGACAGCGGCCTTTTTTTTCCTTCATATACCGCCCAAAAACGGCCCAGCCGTCAGTTACCGGTCTCCATCTGCTTCAACTTGCGCTTGATTTCCGGCATGGCTGCACTGGCAGCCTGCTCGCCGGCCAGAATGGCCACGTTGCGGCTGGCGAAGTCGCTCCCCTTCATGGCGCCCAGCCCCGGCTGCAGGACGATGTCGGCATTCTTCAGCTCATACTGGTTGATGGTCTGCCCCATGATGGCGAAGGTCTGCAGCAGCACGTCGAGGGAACTGCTGGCCGCTGCCTGCGCCTCCGGATTGGCCGAGATGTTGACCGCGATCACGAAGTCCGCCCCCATCTGCCGTGCGAAGTGCACCGGCACCGGCGCCACCAGTCCGCCATCGACATAGGTATGGTCGCCGATCCTGACCGGCTGGAACACGCCCGGCACCGCCGAGGACGCGCGCACTGCCGTACCGGCATTGCCGCGCTGGAACAGGATGGGCTGACCGGTACGCAGATCGGTGGCCACCGCGCCGAAGGGAATCTTGAATTTCTCGATGGGCACGTTGTGCACCGCCTTGTTCACGTAATTCTGCACGCCCTCCCCCTTGAGCACGCCACTGAGCTTGGAGAACAGCGGCACCGACCAGTCCGAGATGGCCGCCTCGTCCATCGCCAGCGCCAGCTTCTGCAGGGCGAAGCCGTCATTGCCGGCGGCATAGAGCGCGCCCACCAGGCTGCCGGCACTGGTCCCCGCCACCACGTCCACGGTGATGCCCTGGGCTTCCAGCGCCTTGATCACACCGATGTGGGCAAAGCCGCGCGCAGCGCCGCCGCCCAGGGCCAGGCCGATCTTGATCTTGCGCGGAGTGGGCGCCGCCGTGGCGCTCGGTGCGACGGTGCCCTCGGCGGGTCTGGACGCAGCGCCCCCCGGCAAGAGCGAGGACGTGCCGCAGGCAGAGAGAAACAAGGCAGAAACAATGGCCGCAGCCATCAGACGGAATCGAATGCGCATGACGCGAGGGGCAGCAGTGATGAAGCCCGACATTGTACTGCAAGCACCCCGACCGTCCGGAGAGTGCCACAGGCAGTGGTGTAGAATGCGACCCCGGCTTTTCGATTCAGTCGAGACGCCTTCGGCGTCACAGTCCCATGAATATCGTCATCAACGAAGAACTGAAACAGTACATCGATCCCCTCACCCCCAACGAATATGCCGCGCTGGAACGCAGCCTGCTGGCCGAAGGCTGCCGCGATGCGCTGGTGCTGTGGGGCGAGGTGCTCATCGATGGTCACAACCGTTACGAAATCTGCAGCAAGTACGACCTGCCCTTCAAGACCATCCAGAACGACAGCTTTGGCTCGCAGGAGGACGTGCTGCTCTGGATGATCGACAACCAGCTCGGTCGTCGCAGCGTCTCGGACTTCCAGCGCGGCATGCTGGCCCTGCGCAAGCGCGACATCATCGCCGCCCGCACCAAGGCCGAGGCCAAGCCCGCCAAGGTGGCCGCCGCTACTGACCAGACCGCCGCGCCTGAAGGCGTTGGCGATGCCTCCCCCTCAGGCGATGATCCCTGGCACGCCGATGACAACACCGGTCGCATCAAGACCCGCGAAGACATTGCGCGTGCCGCCGGCATCAGCAGCGCGACCATCGGCCAGATCGACCGCATCCGCAAGACCGCCGCACCCGAGCTGGTGGAGGCGGTGCGCAATGGCGCCATCTCCATCAATGCCGCTGCCGCCGTGGCCACCTTGCCCAGCCAGGCGCAGGTCAGCGCGGTCGCCGGTGGCAAGAAGGAATTGCGCGAAGCCGCCAAGAAGGTGCGCGAACAGCAAGCCGCCACCCGCACCCCGCGCGTGCCGAAGGCGCAAGAGATGAGCGAGCAGGCCATCCCGCTGGTGGAAGGCCAGGAGAATGAACTGAGCGCCGCCCTGCGCCGCGAAATCGCTTCGCTGCAGGCGCGCGTGAGTCGCCTCTCCGAAGAAAACCAGGGCTTGCGCGCAGAGCTGGCGCTGCTCAAGGGCAACGTCCCGCCGCAGGACTGAGGCCGGTTTCCTCATGGCCACCTTCACCATCGCGCAACGCGCCGAGATCACACTGGAGATCCGCAAGAGTCGCTTCATCGGCATCGTCATGCCGGTGCCGGGGCGCGAGGCGGCCATGCAGGAGATCGCCAGGATGCGCGAGGCCCATCGCAGCGCCACCCATGTCTGCTGGGCATTGATGGCCGGTGGCCAGTCCGGCATGTCCGATGACGGCGAACCTTCCGGCACGGCCGGCCGCCCCATGCTCGAAGTGCTGCGCCATCATGAACTCGATGGCGTGCTGGCCATGGTGGTGCGTTACTACGGTGGCGTGAAACTGGGTGCGGGCGGCCTGGTGCGCGCCTACACCGATGCAATTGCGACTGCGCTCAAGAGCAGCGAGCGCACCGAACGCGTGGCACAAGCCGAAATCGAGATCGGCGTGGTCTATTCGGCCGAACCGCAGTTGCGCCACTGGCTGATCCAGCAGAAATACGAACTGCTGAACAGCCGCCACGACACGCTGGCCCATCTTCACCTGCGCTTGCCTGAAGCGGCACTGTCGCAGGCCGAAGAGGCGATCCGCCGACTCTCTTCGAACGCCGAGATCAAACGCCTCAGTTGACCCGAAATGTGCGAAGATCGCGAGCGCCACGCGGCCTCGGGGGAGGCCGGACGGCCATCGTCACCACGCCACCGCGCCAACATCAGGGGAAGCCATGCCGCCAGACCAGAGTGATTTCGATCCCGTTCTCTTCATCAAGGATGGGCCCTCAGCGCCCTTGCTGGATACCAACCAGTATCCATACATGCTCAACGAGGCCGGCGTGGGTCGCCAGAGCGCCGTCGTCGTGGGCGAACTGATCACGCTGGCGCCGGAAGCACCGGCGCTCGAACGCGGCGTGACCTACCGCGACATCGCCCACTGGCAGCGCACGATCACGCCCAAGGACTGGCCCTCCTACGAGATTACCGAATTTGATTTCCGCGTTCCCGAAGTCCGTTACGAACCCCTGCCCGCCACCCCGGAGAACGCCCAGGCCTTCGGCGCGACCTTGCTGCGCAATGGCCAATGCCTGCATTTCAGCTACGACGGTCTGGTGATGGCCGAGTACACCTATGGCAAGTGGGCCGGTTACGAATCGCCGTATCTGGGGGATGGCCGCAGCCGCGAGCTGCTGACCTGGAATGCCACCGACCTGGAGTATCACGACTTCGCGCACATCTTCTTTTCGCGCGGACCCGAGCCGCTGGTGATCACGGTGGCGCGCTGGCGTCCTTACGTCAATGAAATCAGCCTGGCCGACCTGTGGGTGGAACCGGGCGACGCCCTGGTGCTCCCGCCCAAGCGCATGGCCCCGCCGCCCCGGCCTGGCATGAGCGAACAGGACAAGCGCCTGCTGGTGGTGGACATGCACAACAACCGCAATTCAGCCCAGGCCTGCCGCCGCTATGACGGCCCGCCCGACCTGCTCACGGTCACGGTGCTGGCCGATCCGGCGGTGATGTCGGCACCACTGACCCGCCCTTATTATCACGAAGAAAAACAGCCGACCTGGCACGGCATGTTGCGCTAGGGCTTTACTGCTGACCCAGCTCCCGATAGAGGTCATTGGCCCGCATCAGGTGCGCGCGCATGGCTTCGGCGGCGGCGTCTCCGTCATGCGCGGCAATGGCGTCGACGATGCGCTGGTGCTCGGCCAGGGTCAGTTCTTCTGCGCCGGGAGCACGCACCAGGGTGGTGTAGAACTCGCTGGCCCAGCGGAACATCGATTCCACCACCGAGGGAAAGATGGGATTGCCGCTGATGTCGGCGATCTCGCGGTGAAACGCCATGTCGCGTTCGATGAATTCTTCCAGGTTGACCATCGAAGCGCGGTGCGCGGCGATGGCCTCGCGCAGGCGTGCGACCTGCTCTTCGGTGGCGCGTTCGGCCGCCATGCGGGCGGTGCTGGTTTCCAGGAACACGCGCGCTTCCTTCATATGTTTCAGCATGTCCGGCTTGGTCCGCAGCAGATGCTGCGCGCCCGCCGCGATCTGAGCGATGAGGCGGTCGGCGGTTGGATCGACCACGCGCGCCCGTTCACCATGGGCAATTTCCACGAATCCCGAGCGCTCCATGGCCTGCAGCGCTTCGCGCACGGCCGGGCGGCCGACCCCGTACTGATCCATCAGATCGCGTTCGGAGGGCAGTTGCGAACCCGGCGGGAATTCCCCCTGATGAATGCGCGCCATCAGGCGCTCCAGGACTTCCTGGTATAGCTTGCGTCGCTGTATCGGTTCCGGCATGGCTGGGCTGTCTCAATTGTAGGTTTCGTTGGACGCGCACTCTACCACAATCCCACGCCAGGACTGTGATTGCGGCCACCAGCCCGAGCCCGGATTTCAGTGGCAGCGCCCCTCCAGCACATCGCCGAAGAAACTGCGCGCGCCGACCTGCCCGCCCTTGAGCACCAGCTCCAGTCCATCGCGTCCGGGATGATCCGACCACGCCCGGCACAAGGGCGCACCCGGCGCCAGTCCGGCGCAAACCGACAGCGCCGTGATGTCCAGCGCGCTGGCCACTTCGCCCGAGCTGTCCCCCCCGGCGATGGCGATGCGTTGCAAGGGAATCGCCTCCAGCAAGCGGCGCATGGTCGCAGCCAGCGCCAGGCCAAGCTGCTGCGCCGCCTCCGCCCGCGCCAGTCCGGCTGCGGCGGCGATGGCATCAAAGCCGGTGACGCACGGATCGTCCGGCCCTTCTGCCGAAAACACCAACGGGCTGCGCCCGTCCCGCAGCGCCGCCACGGCCGAGCTGACCAGCCGTGCCAGTTCCGCCTCGCGTGTGGTCTGCGACAACACCGCCGGCAAATCCATGCGCAGGCATACGAAACCGTGTTCGCGCGCCCAGCCGATCTGCCCCGCCGTCACCGGCGAGCAACTGCCGCTGACCGCCGCGATCACCGGCACCGGCCCGGCCTGCGGCAGTGCAGGCTGGGCGGCGATCCAGCCGCGTGTACGCCAATACGCCGTGAGCGCATATTGCAGCCCCGAGGAAGAGGCACTGAAAACGCCCTCCCCGCGCCCTTCCCAGACCAGTCGACCGGCTTCGCGCAGGGTCTCGTCATCCAGAACATCGATCATCACCACCGGCACATCCTGGCCACGCAGTGAGGGCAGCCGCGTATGGGCGACTTCGGCGCCGTCGCGCAATTGCAGCATGTCCACCAGTTCGATGCGGCGCGCCGTCTGGCGGCGCAGATGGCGGCGCAGATCGGCCTCGTCCATGGGGGTGACCGGATGGCGCGCCATGGTCGGATGCCGGTCCAGCCGATGAGCTTCGCCGTCGACAGCGGCGAACAGATTGCCGAACACCTGATAGCGCTTGAGCCGCGGCGCGCCCACGATCATGGGCGAAAAGTCGCCGCGCATATGGCGTACGCCCAGGTCGATGGCACGACCGATGGAGCCGGTAGCGGGCGAAGAGTCGAAGGTGGAGCACACCTTGTATTGCATCAGCGGCGCGTGCAGCGAGGCCAGCGCTGCAAAGGGCGCGGGCAGGTGATCGTCCATCCATTGCGGCGAACGCCCCCGCGAGGCCCCGGCGATACCGATGCAGCGCACCTCGGGAAAGCGCGCCAGCAGCGCCGCATCGGGCGTGCGCAGCAACAGCACGGTAGACAGTCCGGCGGCGCTCATGACTTCCATGGCGTCGGTGGAGCCGGTGAAGTCGTCACCGTAATAGGCCAGCAGCAAACCCGGCGGCAGACCGTCGTGATCAGGCAGCAGACTCATTTCCAGAACCCCAGCGCCGCCTGCAAGGCCGGATGTCGTTGGGCATGCTGGGCCAGCGGCACGCCTTCGATGGCAGCCACCCAGGCTTCGCGCAGCGCCTGCACGCCGGCGGCCACGCCCTGCGGATGACCGAAGATGCCGCCGCCAGCCGTGTGGATCAAGTCGGCACAACCAATGGCCGCATAGGTATCGGCGGCCTGCAGACCGGTCTGGCCGGAACTGAAGACCGGCATGGTGCTGACCATCTCGGCACCCGGCACCACCGGTTGCAGGACCGAACGCGCAGCGGCCACCACGCTCTCATCGGGCTCGCTGAACTTGTTGCGCAAGCCGTTGACGTGCATGTGATCGGCCCCGGCCAGGCGCCACAGCTGCTGCCATGGCGCGTAGTCCCAGCCCAGTTGCGGGCTGCGCGTGAGATAGCCCCAACCGGCACGATGCGCGTGGATCGGCAACTGCGCATGGCGGCGCAGTTCCTGCAGACCGACCAGGCCGATGGAATTCAAGACCGCCATCACGCAGCTTCCCCCCTCGGCCAGCACCAGGTCGTGACGACGGCGCATCTGGTCGAGATCGCCGGTCAGGTTGAAGGCCACCATCACCTTCTTGCCGGTGCGCTCGGCATGCTCGTTGACCACCCGCATCACCGCCCGCACCCGTTCATCGAAGGGACAGCGGCCACCATCGGCTTGCAATTCATCATCCTTGATGAAGTCGATACCACCGGCCACCAGTTCACGCACCTGCTGTACCGTCTCCTCCACCGACAGCCCGATGCTGGGCTTGATGATGGTGCCCATCAGCGGCCCGTGCGTCACGCCCGTGAGCTTGCGCGTGCCGTCGATGCCGAAGGCGGGGCCAGGATAGGCTTGCACGAAGGCGCGCGGCAGGCGCAGGTCGGTCAGCCGCAGGCCCGAGACCTGGCGCAGTTCGAACAGGTTGCCGGCCACCGTGGACATCAGGTTGGGCAGCGAGGCGCCAGTGTTTTCCAGGGGCCATGACAGTTCCAGCCGGCATTGCGTATAGCGCGCGGCCGGCATGCCGCCGGGCAGGCTGGGCGTGGTGCTGTGGCCGAGGATCTCCAGCTTTTCTACCCGCGCCCCGGAGCGCTCCTTCAAGGCGGGCGTTTCGGTGGCCAGCGCCACGAAGGTGCCGCTGGATTGTTCGCCTGCGATGACCTCGGCCGCGCGGGCCGGATCATCGCCGGTTTCCAGCCAGTAGCTGGCGTAGATGCGTTCCATGCGCGCTCCTGGTCAGGTGATGCGGCGGATGCTCTCCGCGATCTCGTCGTGGTCGAAGACCTTGAGCCAATCGTCGCGCAAGAGACGCGGCAAGCCGTTCTGGATGGCCTTGTTGCAGGCGTCCGAAAACGCCCCCGGGATCTCCTTGAAGATCACCGCCCCGAGGATGTTCATGTGGCCCAGCAGGAAATCACGCGCCGCCTCTTCCGGCACGCCACGGCGTACCGTCTCGTCCATGGCTTGCTTCATCGCGTAGAGCAAGGTGGCACAGACGGTTTCCGACAGGCCCGGCTCCAGGATCGCCATCTGCTCCACCGTCAGACGATAGCTGCGCAGGATGGGCTGGTAGATGACCTTGGCCACGTCCTCCCCCAGGTCAAAGGCCGACTCGGGCCCCTGCATCAGGGCGCTGGTGATCGATTGTCGGGCCGCACCGCCGCCGAAGAAGTCACGACGGCCTTCGCTCGTGGTCTCGTCATTGAAAATGGGCGGATGGCAGGGGTGGGCCACGAAGTAGACCAGGTCCGGACGATCCGGCAGGTGGCCGGCGAAGGGTGCGGCCGCGTCCAGGGTCATCACCATCACCCCGGCGCGCAGCTTGGGGGAGATCTCGGCGGCGATCTTGCCGATCAGGGTATCGGGCACGGCCAGGATGACCACGTCCACATTGTCCAGCGCGGCATCGATGCTGACGCACTCCACGCCGACTTCCTCGCGCAGGCGCTGCTGGCCGGCCGGACTGACTTCCACGTGCGCCACGCGGTAGTCGGATTTCTTCAGGTTCTTCGCCAGGCGAACGCCCATCTTGCCGCCTGCGCCGAAGAGTGCAATTTTTTCCTTCATGTGATTTCTCCTGTCATCGTTACCGGCCCGCTCACGCGGTGAGCGGGTTCATTGCTTGCTGGCCAGCGCGGCGTTGAGCCCATGCCACTGGCCATGGATTGCCTTCACTCGGCAATCACGCGTGCCTGCAGTTCGGCGGCCTCTTCACGGGCACCGGCGCCGATGGCGAAGATCACCGCCGCCGACACCGCCATGAGCGCACCCACCACGAACATCGGCGCCTGGTAGTTGCCGGTGGCATCCTTGATCGCCCCGGTGATGAAGGGCGCCATGAAGCCGGCCGCGTTGCCCACCGTGTTGATCAGTGCAATCCCTGCGGCCGCGGCCGCTCCCGAGAGGAAACGTGCCGGAATCGACCAGAAGGTCGGCAGGGCCGAGAAGATGGCGCAGGCAGTCACCGTGATGGCCAGCACCGTGGTGGCCGGGCTCTGCATGTAAAGTGCCGCCGGGATGCTGATGGCGCCCAGCAAGGCGGGCAGGCCCACGTGCCAGCTGCGCACGCCGCGCCGGGTGGCGTCACGGCTCCACAGGAACAGGGCGATGGCCGCCGGCAGGTAGGGAATGGCGGTGATCAGCCCCTTCTGGAACACATTGAATTTGCTGCCGAATTGCGCCTCGAAACCACCGATGATGGTCGGCAGGAAGAAAGCCAGGGCATACAGGCCATAGATCAATCCGAAGTAAACCAGGGCCAGCAGCCACACGCGCGGATTCTTCAGTGCCGCGCCCGCATGGGCCACGTGCTCGACACGCTTGTTGCCCTGTTCGGCTTGCAGGGCGGCCGTGAGCCACTTGCGCTCGGCCTCGTCGAGCCATTTGGCATCGGCGGGCCGGTCGGCCAGATAGAACCAGGCCATCACGCCCACCGCGATGGCCGGCAGTGCCACCCCGGCGAACATCACGCGCCAGCCTTCCAGCCCGAACAGGCCATGCGCCTCGATGAGCAGCGCGGCCATCGGCGCGCCGATGACGATGGTCAGCGGCTGGGCCAGATAGAACAAGGCCAGGATATGGCTGCGATGCCTGGCCGGCACCCACAGGCTCAAGTAGAGAATGGCTCCCGGGAAGAACCCGGCCTCGGCCACACCCAGCAGGAAGCGCAGTACATACAGCCCCTCCACGCTGCTGACCCAGGTAAACAGCAGCGCCACGATGCCCCAGGTGACCATGATGCGCGCCAGCCAGCGGCGCGCGCCGTACTTGTGCAGGGCCAGGTTGCTGGGGATTTCCAGCAGCACATAGCCGATGAAGAAGACCCCGGCCGCAAACCCGAACTGGGCGGCGGTCAGGGCCAGATCACGGCTCATGCCATTGGGGCCGGCGAAGGAAATCGCCGTGCGATCCAGAAAATTGATGAAAAACATCAGGCCCACGAAGGGCACTAGCCGCATTGCGACCTTGCGGATGGCCGATCTTTCGACGGCGCTTTGGGGCGTCTCCATTGTTGTCTTGTCTCCTGTCGGGTTCAGAGGCTGTGCCTGATCAACGACAACCTCTACGGGTTTGGCCAGGGACGCGGGGGCTGTGCGCCTTGCGGTCGCCTGGCTGCCTTGGTTGTTTCTTTGTTATTTCGTTGTTTTTCCAGAAGGCAACGCACAGATCAAGCCGGAGAAGACCAACTGGTATAATCACTATACCATTACACCAAAAATGCTCGCTCAAATTTTTTGCATGGATGAGGTGAAGATCCTTTCAGTTCGACCGCCAAGCTCCGTCCCTTGGCGCTTTGCGGCGGGTCAGCGTCCGGCCACGGTCATCGGGCAAGGGCGAACGGAGCAGGCTTGCTGCCGGCTGAGCGGCGCAAGTGAAGCTTTGTGCTTAACAGTGAGGAAAGAGAGACAGGCAGGAAGACAACGGCAGCATCCGCCGCGCCCGGCCATGGCCGGGCGCCGGCGCAGGATCAAACGGCGCTGGCCTCTTGGCGCAACAAGCCCACGAAGGCTTCGCCCGCCCTGGACAACTGCCCGCCCTTGCGCGTGACGATGCCGATGGTCTGCGACATCGAACGCAGTTTCACCGGCAGGATACGCAACATGCCGCGCCTGACGAACATCTCGGCCACCGCCGTGGGCAGGATAGAAACCATGTCGGTCCCCTGCTGCAGCAAGGCCACCGTCACGAAGGTCGAGGCGGTAGAGATGGCATTGCCCGGCATGCTGACCCCGGCCAGGTCCATTTCGCGCTCCAGCACCGCATGCAGGGGCATGTGGCTGGGATAGGTCACCCAGCGATAGCCCGCCAGCGCCGCCAGACGCATCTGCCTGCCACGCGGGCGCGGATGTTCGCCCGAGACCACCACCGACAGCGGTTCTTCCGACAAGGGCTGATAGTGATACTTGCCGGGATTGTCGGAGACGCTGGCGCGCGCCACCAGCAAATCGAGATGGCCTTCGTCGAGCAGGCTCAGCAATTGTCGGCTGGTCTGCTCGACAATATCGATGGAGAGCTCCGGATGGCGCCGCTGCAAGGCATCCACCGCCGGCACCACCAGTTCCGGCAAGGCCCCCATGACCGCCCCGATGGCCAGCCGCCCGCCGCGTCCGGAGCGGATCTGCGCCATCTCCTCGCACAGCGAACCGAGATCGGTCGCCATCAGGCGCGCATAACGGATGACGCAATGACCGAACTGATTGGGAATGAGACCGGATCGGGTCCGTTCAAACAATTGCGCATCCAGCATCGCTTCGAGCTCGGCCAGCGATTTGCTGGCGGCCGACTGGGTCATGGCCAGGGCGCTGGAGGCCTTGTGCAGCGATTGGTGCTCGTCCAGCGCGATGAGCAGTTGCAGCTGCTTCATGCGCAGGCGGGACAGGAGACTGTTGAGACGTTGCTGGCTGGGCGCGGGTTTCATGGGTGATTCCAAAAAGCGATCACATGATGGAAAGTCTTCACTATACAGGCCATCGGCGCGCCCGTATATTGAGCCCCATTGCACACCGCCATCGCCTGATGGCCCACGACAACCAAGACGGAGACTCCCATGAGCACCCCCCTTTATCGCGGCGTATTCCCGGTCGCCCCGACCATCTTCGACCAGGACGGCAAGCTGGACCTGGAAGGCCAGAAGCGCGCCATCGACTTCATGATCGATGCCGGCTCCAACGGCATCTGCATCCTGGCCAACTTCTCTGAGCAGTTCGTGCTCTCCGACGACGAGCGCGTGCTGGTGCAGGACACCGTCCTGAAGCACGTGGCTGGTCGGGTGCCGGTGATCGTTACCACCACCCACTTCGGCAGCCAGATCTGCGCCGAGCGCAGCCGTGCCGCGCAAGACGCCGGCGCTGCCATGGTGATGGTGATGCCGCCCTATCACGGCGCCACCTTCCGCGTGTCGGAAAAACAGATCTATGAGTTCTATGCACGCGTTTCGGACGCCATCGATATCCCCATCATGATCCAGGATGCACCGGTGGCCGGTACGCCCCTGTCGGCGCCCTTCCTGGCGCGCATGGCCAAGGAAATCGAGAACGTCTCCTACTTCAAGATCGAGACCGCCGGTGCCGCCTCCAAGCTGCGTGAGCTCATCGAACTGGGCGGCGACGCCGTGGTCGGCCCCTGGGATGGCGAAGAAGCCATCACCCTGATCCCCGACCTGGACGGCGGTGCCACCGGTGCCATGACCGGCGGCGGATATCCGGATGGCATCCGCAAGATCGTCGATGCCTATTTCGCCGGCGACACCGAAAAGGCTGCCGAGCTCTACATGCAGTGGCTGCCGCTGATCAACTACGAGAATCGTCAATGCGGCCTGGCGGCGTGCAAGGCACTGATGCTCGAAGGCGGCGTGATCAAGTCCGACATGCTGCGCCATCCGCAAGCCCCGATGCACCCCAAGGTGCGCGAAGGCCTGCTGCGCGTGGCGCGCCGTCTGGATCCGATGGTTCTGAGCTGGGGCAGGTAAGTCAACGCGAGCCGGTTCGCAGCGCGACCGGCCCTTTTGCAACGGGAGCCTCGGCTCCCGTTTTTCATGGGCGCGGGCAGGCTGCGCGCAGCGTCGAGAGCGCTCACTGCCACCTCAGCACGCCTGAATCGCTTCGGTAAAGCAATAGCCCACGCCATGCAGGGTGCGCAGCGGCAGATCACACATGGTGCTGTCGCGCCACTTGCGGCGCAGACGACTGACGGTCTTCTCCAGCACGCGTTCATCGAAGCTCACCCAATCTACCCCGAAGGCGTGCGCGATGGTGCAGCGGTCGGCGGCGTGGCGGGTGCTGTTGGCCAGCGCCTTCAAGAGCGCTACTTCGCGCGAGTTGATTTCCACCGCATCGTGTTGTGGCGCATGCAGCGTGCGTCCGGCCACGTCCAGCCGCCACGCCTGCGGCGCCACCCGTCGCAGCATCACATCGAGATAGGCGTTGAGCAACTCCATGCGCTGCGGCATCGCTTCACAGAAGTCGGCGCCCCGCTCCAGACCGCCGATACGGACCATCGCGCTCTCATGCTCGGCCGCCAACAGCAGGATGCCCATGCGCGCACTGGCCTGGCGGAGTTGCCGGGTCAGCAGATAGCCTGCCCCGCTGGCCCGTCCCATCTGTACGATGGCGATGTCGCCGGGCTGCACCGGCGTCAGCAATTCTTCGCCATCGGCCATCACGCGGTTGACCTTGTGCCCCTGCGCTTCCAGAAAACCGCCCAGCGCACTGTGGCGTTCACTTCTCAAGATGTCTTGCACCAACAAAATGCTGGCCATACCGGCCTCCCCTGATCTTGATCCAATCCCATGACACGTCGGACCGGCACGGCCGGACCGACCCTTTGCCGTCGTGACATGGCCGCGCACAAGATTGCTGCACGGCACCCGCCTCCTGACGCGCTCAAAATTTAGCGCAAGAGAACTGGCATTTCGCGCGCGTGGTTGTGCAGGCCAGCCTCATGGTTCTGGTACAAGGAAAAATATTTCGCGGGATGAGAATTCGCCGCAGGCAGAACGCGCTGCTTTACCTGTCTGCATGCGCGCCCTGGTTCAATGCGAAAAACAGGGTCTGAAAAAAGGCGAGGTCATCTTTAACTTGAATTCACAAATCCCCGCGTTGATGTCATCTCGATGAAAGCACGTCCAAGGTCCCGGACACTGACAGTTCCTGCCTCGCAGGCATCGCCATATCGAATTTATTCGACGATTTACTCGTCGATGTTTTGCCTCCTGATCACATAGTTTTGATGGCGGGAAAAATATTTTCTGGCCGACCATTTTCGCTTCGTGTTGTCGAAATTTCGGGGTAACTTCGCGCTCATTTCTGATGAGGCGAATATGGTCTACAAATCAGCACATCCGGCACTGGCCGGACCTTTGGCAGGACAGCGCATCCTGGTCGTCGACGACGCCGAGGAAGATCGGATGCTGCTGTCGGACTTCCTGCTGCGCCATGGGGCGCGCCTGTATGTGGCCCGCGACGGGCAGGACGGCTATCGCAAGGCGCAGACGGTACGGCCGGACCTGATCCTGATGGATATCCGCATGCCGGTCTACGATGGGCTGACCAGCTGCCGCCTGCTCAAGGCCAACTCGAGCACGCGCAATATCCCGCTGATCTTCCTCTCGGCGGCGGCGTCCACGGAGGAAAAGGTCAACGGTCTGTCGGTCGGTGCGGTGGACTACATCACCAAACCCTTCGATTTCGAGGAAGTGCGCCTGCGCCTGTGTGTGCATCTGCGTTCACTGCTGCATACCGAGCTGCCCCCTGCGGCTACGGTGGGCAGCTTTGGCCAGCAAGCCGGGTCCAGTACCTTCGACACCGTATTGTTCCAGGCTGCGCGACGGCTGATGCTCGACAAGCTGGACCAGCCGCTGAGCCTCAATGCGCTGGCCGCGGCAGTGGGCACCAATGCGCGGCGCCTGTCGAGTGCCTTCAAGCACTGCGCCGGGGTGACGGTATTCGACTTCCTGCGGGAAGAACGCATGAAGGAAGCCCGTCGGCTGCTCTCCGAGAGCACGCTCGACATCGGCGCCATCGCGCTGGCGCTGGGCTACAGCAATACCGCCAATTTCTCCACGGCCTTTCGCGAACGCTTCGGCATGCCCCCCAGCCAGTTCCGGCGCTGATGTGCGCGCGATGTGGCGACTGTCCCGATGGTGTTGGTGGCATGGGTGGCTGGGTATTGCGCTGGCCTTGCCCGCCTTGCCCGCGCTGGCGTCCCTGCCGCCCCAGGCCATCGACCTGACGCAGGTCGCCAGCCGCGCAGTGGTCACATCGGGCTTGCAGATCCTGCGCACGGCCAACGGCAGCTTGCCACTGGCCACCGTGCTGGAGAGTACGCAGTGGGAGTCGGTGCACCAGCCCATGCTGCAGGAAGGCTACAGCACCGGTGCCTTCTGGCTGCGCGGAGAACTGCGCAACCCCGGCCCGCGTTACCTCACGCGCTGGCTGACGCTGGACTCGGCACGATTGCAGGACGTCCGGCTGTATCTGCCGACGCGCCGGGAAAGCGCAGCATCCCCGTCCCTGCTGCCGCAACAGGCCGGTACGCTGCATTCGCTGGCAGGAAAGGAGGTCCTCAGTCGTACCGCCTTGTTTCCGCTCACGCTGGCCCCGGGTGAGCAACGCCCTTTCATCCTGCGGGTGGCCGGGGATTCGACCATCGACCTCAAAGTGATGCTGTGGGAACCGGCCGCGTTTCGTCAGGAGGAAGGTCGCGAGCTGGCATTTCAGTCCTTCGTGCTGGGCATCTCCCTGCTGCTGCTGGCCTATACGCTGGTCCAGGGTATCGCCTGGCGCGACCGCGGCTTCGGGTGGATGGCAGCATGGATCCTCGCGGGACTGCTGTATATCTGGGCATTCCAGGGCTATCTCTACCTTTATCTGTTTCCCGCAGGCGCTCCCTGGCTGGTCCGTGCCCCGGCGACCCTGGGCTGTCTGGCCACCCTGCTCTACGTGCGCATGAGTTATGTACTGGCCGGACTGGAGCGCCTGCGCGGCTGGAAGACCGTCTACACCGGGATGGTGGTGCTGCTGATGATGATCACCGGCTGGACCGCCCTGGGCGACTATCGCCTCACCGCGCCGCTGGCCAATGCCAGCGCTGCCCTGGCCTATCTGGTCTGGCTAGCCTCGATGCTGCATGCCTGGTGGCGCGGACTGGCGCATGCACGCTTGCTGACGCTGTCCTTCGCACTGACCTGGCTGGGGATGTCGCTCAAGCTGCTCGAGCTCAACGGTCTGGTCGAGCGCAGCCTGCTGCCGGACTGGCATTTCGCGGCGCTGTTCCAGCTGGGACTGCTGTGCATGAGCACGATGGTGGTCATCAGTCGCGCAATCGAACTGCACCGCAAGCATGAGCAGATGCAGTGGAGCATGCTCTACCAGCGTGTGCGCGAGCAATTGAAACTGGAACAGGCAGTCACTGCCCGCACCCGTGAATTGCGTGAAGCGCTGGAGGCGGCCGACCAGGCCAACCGCGCCAAGACCGGATTTCTCACCCGCATCAGCCACGATCTGCGCACACCGCTGACCTCCATCCTCGGCTTTGCCGACATGCTGCAGACCGGCGGTGACGAGCGCGCGCGCCATGGTCGCATCATCGTGCGCAGCGCACGTCACATGCTGGCCATGGTCAATGACCTGATCGACTATGCGCGCGGCGACCGCCCGGACCTGCCGCAGCCGGCCGCCGTCTACGCCCATGCCCTGTTGCAGGAGATCGGCCAGGAGGCCGCCCTGCTGGCGCAACGCCAGCACAATGCCTTCCGCCTGCAGGTGGCGCCCAGCCTGCCGCCGGTGCTCACGCTGGACGCCCGCCGGGTACGGCGCATCCTCGGCAACCTGCTCGACAACGCCGCCAAGTACACCCGCGATGGCCAGATCAGCTTGCAGGTGTACTGGCATCCGGCGTCAGCGCAGTCCGGCATGGGGGTCATGGAAATGCAGGTGCGCGACACCGGCTGCGGCATTCCGCTGCATTTCCAGACGCGCGTGTTTGAACCCTTCGAACGCGCCCATGCGGATCGCTCGCAGCCGGGCATCGGCATGGGGCTGGCCATCGTGCGTCAGTGGATACAGCAGATGGGGGGCCAGGTGGCGCTGGAGAGCGCGCCCGGTCAAGGCACCACGATGACGCTGCGCCTGCCGGCAGCCATTGGCAGCGAACACGACATCGCCCGCCACGATGCCCTCGAAGACGCCAGCGGCCACCTCGTGATCGATGGCGAAGGACGCCTGGTGCTGGTGGTGGAAGACCATGTCGACATCGCCCAGTTGCTGGGCGACCAGCTCGGCAGCGTCGGTTTCGCCGTGGAACTGTATGCCGACGGCGAAAGTGCCATCGCCCGCATCGCCGCACAAGATGCTCCTGAGGTGGCGCTGGTGCTGACCGACTACCAGTTGCCGGGTCTGCATGGTGATGCCGTGCTGCAGGCCGCACGCCGGCATCTTCCGCAAGTGCCGGTGCTGTTGCTGTCGGCCACGCTGCAACCGGAACGGGACGAAGAGGATGGCGAGCATTTCGATGCCTGTCTGCTCAAACCAGTCAATTTCCTGGAACTGCAGGAGACCATCAGCCGCTTGCTGGACCTGCAGAAGCAGCCGGATTCAGAACCGGAGCAAGCCGCCGCACCGCCCCTGCAGCGGCCACCTCAGGCCGAGCTGCAGCAGGCCCTGTCGCTCGTCGAGATGGGGGCGGTGTCGGATCTGCTCGACTGGTGCGAGGCGCTGCAACAGTATCCTGACTGCAGAAACTTCGAAGCCACGGCCCGGCAACTGCTGATGACGGGCGATCTGTCGGGACTGGAGGCCCTGTGCCGACAGGCTGATTGAAAAGATTGAAGATTCGATCGCGACTTGCGCCGTCCGTTATTTTTTGGAATATGCGACATATATGATATCATTTTTTGATACCAATTCGCGCCATGAAAAGCACGCATCGAAGAACCCTGTTGAGCATCTTCAGCGACCCGCTGCCCCGCTCACTGGAGTGGCGCCAGATCGAATTGCTTTTCATCGCCATGGGTGCGCAGGTCATCGAGGGACGCGGATCGCGTGTGCGCTTCATGATCGGCGATGTGATCGGGACATTCCACCGCCCCCATCCATCCAAGGATGTGAAACCGTATCAGATCCGCGATGCCCGCAGCTTCCTGCTCAACGCAGGGGTGCGCATTGAGAAAGGAATGACGCAATGGGAACAATGATCTACAAGGGCTATGCTGCCCGCATCGAATACAGCGACGAAGATGAAAGCTTCATCGGTCGTATCGCCGGAATTCAGGATATCGTCGGGTTTCACGGCGACTCTGTCGCCACCCTCAAGGCCGCTTTCGAAGAGGCTGTTGATGATTATCTGGAGACCTGCGCAAAGGCGGGCAAGGCACCGCAAAAGCCGTTTTCAGGAAAATTCATGGTTCGCGTCTCGCCCGAGGTGCATGCGCATGCGGCCACGATGGCCGAAGCGCGTGGCATGAGCCTCAACGCCTGGGCAGCGCAAGCCCTGGCGCTGTATCGATGACGGCGTGCCGTTGCGGATCAGTTGCGCTCCCGACTGCGTTCATCCCCACCCGCTGACTCGCCCTCGGGCTGGGTGCGCGCCAGTTCGGCGTTGCGCTGGTTGATCTGGTACTGCTCCTCGGCATGCTCAAACGCCTGCTGCTCCTTGGGCGAACGGCTGCATGCCCCCAAGGTCAGCGGCAGCACCACCGCCAGGGTCAGGATGGCGAGCGAAGCCAATGGTAAGGGGACCGGTCGGACAGTCACGGAAAGTCTCCAAAATTATATTTCTATACGGAAATATACGCCTCACCAATCCTCACTGCAAGCCATACCTTGCGCCCTGGTGCGTTGATCCCTTCCCGTGCGGTCGGCCGATACGGCCCAGATGCGTGGCACGAAATCCTTCTGCCCTCTTGAGGCCGTCAGCAGGCTCACGCTCCTGCTGGCACAGGCGTTCAAGCTACCGTTGGAGACCCGGGCGGTACTGCACGAGGGCAACGACTCAGTCGCGCGCCGCGATCCAGTCCCAGGTGTCACCTGCCGTCATCGGTCGGGCAATGCCATAACCCTGGCCGTATTCGCAACCGAGGTGGTGCAGGATGCGCCGGCACTTTTCGGTTTCCACGCCTTCGGCGACAACGGCGAATCCCAGCTTCTGTCCCAGATGGATCATCGACGGCACGATCTGCTGGTCGGAATAATTGCTTTCCATGGTCCGGATGAAGGACTGGTCGATCTTGAGATAATCCGCCGGGATGTTCTTGAGGTAGCTCAGATTGCTGAATCCGGCACCGAAGTCATCGATGGCCACCTTCACGCCCAGGCGCTTGATCTCCTGGATCCTGCCGTAGAGTTTCTCGGGATTCTTGCTCATCGCACTTTCGGTGAACTCGATCTCGATGAGCCCGGCAGGAATGCGGTGCTGCCGCAACAGCAACACCAGCGTCTGCACCAGGTCGTCATTGTCGAAGTCGCGTGCCGACACGTTGATGGCCACCGGAATGGCCCGCCCACGGCGCGCCCAGGCCGCGGCCTGTTCGATGCCATGCTGCAGTACCCACAAGGTCACCTGGCGGATCAGCGCAGTCTTCTCGGCCAGCGGGATGAACAGCCCTGGCGAGATCACGCCATGTACCGGATGGCGCCAGCGCAGCAGCGCCTCCACGCCAACACACTGCCCGGAGGACAGGGCCACCTTGGGCTGGTATTCCAGCCACAACTGCTCGCTCGAGAGCAAGGCTGCGGGAAGGGCCGAGAGCAGTTCAAAAAAATGCTTCTGCTCACGCCCCAGCGGCTGCTCATAACGGCAATACAGATTGCCGCGCTCACGCGCATTGTCGGCGGCGGTCAGCAGCGATGGCACCAGTTCATTGATGTCATCGCACTGTGCCAGCGGCATGATGCCCGCCGAAATCTCCAGGCGATGCGGAATACCCTGGTATTGGACGGTCTCGGCAAAGGCGCGCTCGACCTGCTCCATCTGCTGCTGCCAGATATCGCGCCGCTCCAGGTAGGCGAAGGTGGTGGTACCGATGCGATACAGCGCCACCTCGCCCAGCGCCTGGCGTAGTTGTTCCTTGGCCTGGATCAGGAAGCCTTCCACATAGTCCCAGCCCAGTGCCTTGATCATGTCGCGCAGGTAGACACGATCACAGAGATCGATGGCCACCACCGTCAGCTTGCCAGCCAGCGCCTGCGTGCCCTGCCCCAGGGATGCGAGGCTGTGCAGGTCGGCCGTCAGGCGGCTGCGATTGGGCAGAGAGGTGAGGCTGTCCACGTAACTGGAGACGCGCAGCGTGTCCAGGCGGGCCATGACGATGGCCGCCAGCTGTCGCAGCGTCAGCCTTTCGGCTCGACCGAACTGCGTGCGTGGCGACTTGCCGATCACGCACAAGGTCCCCAGCCGCACACCGTCGGCAGTCTGCAACGGGGCGCCGGCATAGAAGCGAATCCCCGGTTCACCGGTCACCAACGGGTTGTCGGCGAAGCGCGCATCCTGGGTGGCGTCAAGCACCACCATGACCTGGTCCTGCTCGATCACGTGACTGCAAAAGGACTGTGAACGCGGCGTAGCTTGCGCATCCAGTCCGTGCCGTGCCTTGAACCACTGGCGGTTCTCGGCCACCAGCGAGACCAGCGCAATCTCGGTCCCGAACAGCGTGGCGGCCAGCTCCGTCAACAGATCACACAGCACGTCAGCCTGGGTATCAAGCACACAGAAGGTATCGAGTACGGCCAGGCGTTGCTGCTCATCCCTGGATGGCTGGTCGTGACCGAGATGCCCGGGCAACGGGCTGGTCAGACGGAGAAGGTCGGCGTGCATGGAGTGGCCCTGATCAGAAGGTGACCAGCTTGCTCATGTCTTCACGGCACTGGCGCACGGCGGGGCGCAGGGCCAGGCTCGGCTGGATGGCCGAAACCAGTCCGAAGCCGATATGGAGGCGAGTACCGATTTTCAGGTCCGATAATTTCATGATGGTTCTTTCCGGAGGGACAGCAAGGTTCTCTGATGACGCCCGGCGCACGCCTGCACGGAATGCGCCAGATCTTGTTTGATGCAAGACATTTCACACTTCCGAGAAAGCGTGACATACTGCCAAAAATCATTAAAACAAACGGCAATATTTCTGGATAACGATGCAACGAATTTTCATTGCAACGACTCTGAACAGATATACGGAAAATATATCCGTACATTTACAAAAAAATTTTCATAGGACATAGGACAATGTCGAAAATACAAAACTCATCCCCTCTTCCGGCGGTCACGGCCTCTTCGGAACCGGCCGAGCTCTCCGATCTGCCGCTGCTGCGTCCTGGTGCGGTGGCGCGCCAGCTGGGCATGTCGGTCGAGACGCTGCGCGCCTGGGAACATCGATACGGCATCAGCTCATCGCAGCACAGCGGCGGCGGCCAGCGCCTGTATTCACAGGAAGACCTGCAACGCCTGGTCTGGATCAAGACCCTGGTGGATGCCGGGCATCGCATCGGCAAGCTGGCCGCGCTGTCCCCGCAGGACTTGCAGGCCCTGGCGCTGGGCCTGCCTGGCGAAGTCGCCGCCCCCCTCGAGCGCCGGGCCAGCCTGCCGATGCGCCTGGCGCTGGTCGGTCCCTGGATTGCCACCAAGGCGGTGGGACAGGCGCTGGCGCAACGGCAACTGAGCGTCACTGCCGCAGTCGAGACCCTCGACGAACTGGACCTCAAACATTTCGACGGCGACCTGCTGCTGCTGGAGAGCACAGTCCTGGATAGCGATCTCGATCTGCGCCTGGAGAGCCTGCGCCGTTCCTTCATCCAGGTACCGGTGCTGATCCTCTATCGCTTCGGGGCCCCGGACATGGTGGCGCGCCTGACCGAGGCCGGGCATCGGGTCGTGCGCAAGACGGTAGAGGGGATCGATGTGGAATGGCTTTGCGAGATGATCCGGCGCATGGAGCCGATGGCCGCTCATCCCCCCGGCGACGACGACCTGCTGCCGGCGCCGCGCTTCAGCGAGAGCACCCTGGCCTCGGTGTCGGAGCAATCCGATCGCATGCAGTGCGAATGTCCGCGTCATCTGGCCGAACTGTTGACGGCACTGGTCGGTTTCGAGCGCTACAGCCGCCAGTGCGAAGATGACTCCGTCGCAGAAGCCGACCTGCACCGCGAATTGCGCATCGCCGCCGGACGCGCCCGCCTGCCGCTGGAAGATGCACTGCAGAAGCTGGCGCGCTTCAAGGGGATTTCACTGGCCCAGGCACGCACTCCCGAGAACATTCCGGAGCAATAGAGCACGCGATGACGGCCCGCATTGCGGCCGTGATTCATTACGCCTGGCCGAAAAAAAACAGCGCGCCCTCTGGACGCGCTGACTGCTGCATGGCCTGACCAGCCAGGCCGTCCGCCACCTCAGAACTGTTCCCAGTCCCCTTCTGCGGCGGCCGGCTTGAGGCCAGGCTGTGCCGCCGGCAAGGCCTTGGCGGGGGCACTTGCCTTGGGTGCCGGCTGGCGCGGCAGCGTCGCTGTACGTGCGGTCACATCCACCGTACGCTGGGCACTGACGGCGGCCGGGCGCCGTACATCATGACCACCCAGCTTGAAGACCCCGACCGTCTCCACCAGGCGGCCCGACTGCTCCTGCAGCGATTGCGCGGCGGCAGCGGCCTGCTCCACCAGCGCGGCATTCTGCTGGGTCACCTCATCCATTTGCACGATGGCCTGATTGATCTGTTCGATGCCGTCGCTCTGCTCGCCGCTGGCAGCAGTGATCTCGGCCACCACATCGGTGACGCGCTTGACGCTGGCCACCACTTCATCCATGGTGCTGCCCGCCTGCTCGACCAGGCGACTGCCGTTTTCCACACGCTCCACCGAGGCGTCGATGAGGGTCTTGATTTCCTTGGCCGCCGCTGCGCTGCGCTGGGCCAGGGTCCGCACCTCCGAGGCCACCACCGCAAAGCCGCGCCCCTGCTCGCCGGCCCGCGCCGCTTCCACGGCGGCATTCAAGGCCAGGATATTGGTCTGGAAAGCGATGCCGTCAATGACGCTGATGATGTCGACGATCTTCCTCGACGCATCGTTGATCTGCCCCATGGTCTGCACCACTTCACCGACCACGCTGCCGCCCTGGATCGCCACCTGGGAGGCGGTCTCGGCCAGGCTGTTGGCCTGGCGAGCATTGTCGGCGTTCTGCTTGACGGTGGAGGTCAGTTCCTCCATGGCCGAGGCCGTTTCTTCCAGCGCGCCGGCCTGCTGCTCGGTGCGCGCGGACAGGTCAAGGTTGCCGGTGGCAATCTCGCTGGAGGCGGTGTTGATGGTATCGCTGCCCTGGCGTACTTCGGTGACGATGCGGTGCAGGTTGTCGTTCATGGCCTTGAGGGCCGCCAGCAGGGTGCCAGTCTCGTCCTTGGAAGTGGCCTCGATGCGCACCGTCAGGTCGCCCGCCGCCACCGCCGTGGCCACGCCTACCGCCTCATTGAGCGGACGGGTGATGGAACGGGTAATGAGCAAGGCACACAGCACCGACAGCAGAATGGCTGCGACAGAGAGCACGATCACGGTGTTGACCGCGTTGGCGGAAGCATCATTCCCTTGGGCCACGCTCTGATCCATGAGCGCCACCTGGAAGGCGACCAGTTCCTTGAGGACCTCAAAGTATTTGTCCTGTGCAGGTATCACTTCGCGGAAGAGAACTTCTCCCGCTTCGACCTTCTTCTGCTGGCGCAGCAACTCGACCAGCTTGTCGCGCGGCTTGGCATATTCACCACGCACCTCCTTGACCTTGGCGAACAATTGCTTGCCCTGAGGGGTAGCAAGGCGCTTTTCCAGATCGGCCATCTGTTCGTTGATCTCGCGCGTATTGTTCAGCGAGCGCTCCACATAGTTGTCCGTAGCGGCCTGATCGGGGGCGATGATCGCATTGCGCAACGCCCGTGCCGCTATATTGACCCTGTCATTGATCTGGTTGACCAGCACCACCTTGGCGTAGCGGTCGTTGACGATTTCATCGGTGATGGCACTCACCGTCCACAGATTCTTGACCGCCACCACGCCGATCACGCACATCACGGCAATGAGTGCGGCGAAACAGACGCCCAACCGGACACTGATCTTGATATCCGACATTTTCATACGATCCCCTTTTCATTTTTGAACCTGAGCAAGCCCAGGCAACACCTCGCCCAATCGACCGCTGTCAGCTGATTGAAAGCAATATAAACGATTTATTTAACGTATTCGGTAAAAAGATCTTTTACTTCATGCGTTTCGTCGCATTTCAGCGCCATAGTTGCCGAGTCATTCACGCGCTCGTGAAGAACAGTGAGCATTGCCTGCCGGAAAATGCCATTCCAGGCGGAAACAATTGTGATTTCAGCGCAATTGAACAGATTCCCACAGGCAAGGCACGACTTAATCCACATCAAGCTTCACGTGTTTAAGGGGAGGAAAACTATTGCAATAAAATAAACCAAAAACAATTTGCATTAAAATGCAAATGTTAAATTTGATAAATTTGTTTCAAGACAGCCTTGACTCAGCAGAAGTCAGCCCGGAGTCCTGCCATGCCCCTCAGACGTCTCAACAACAAGGTCAGGATCATCTCGCTGATGCTGGCCATCCTTGGCACGGCGCTGTTCGGCTATGCCCTGCTCAATGGCAGCCTGAGCAGCCGGGAAGCAGCGTTCAAAAGCGGCGAGACTGCCACCCTCAATATCGCCACCGGACTGTCGATCCAGGTCAACCTGAGCTTTCGCGCTGCCGACCTGCTGATCCAGGAGATCATGGCGCTGGAGCACCAGCCCCAGCTGCCCGCCGTCGAGCTGCAGCGCCTGATCCAGGACCTGCTGGCGCGCCAGAGCCGGCTGTTTCCGGAGATGGACAGTGTGCTGGTCATTGATGAACAGGGACACACACTGCAACGCTGGCCGGCCCTGCAAGCCGTGGAGGTGGTGCCGGGCATGGAGCCGCTATCGACTCCTTCAACCCTGCGCAAGGACCTCCAAGGCAAGCCCACGGAGCTGCAGATCGGTACGCCCGTCATCAGCAGCGTGACCGGACGCTGGATCATTCCGCTGACCCGCCTGCGCCAACGCGATGGCCATCCTGCCGGCCTGGTCCGGGTGGGGGTCAGCCTGGATCATTTCATCGGTCTCTTCAATGAGGTCGATATCGGCAGGCAGGGTTCGCTGGTGCTGGCCACCACGACAGGCACCATGCTGCTGCGCCGTCCCTACGGCCCCCAGTTTCTCGGCAAGAGCATGGCCGATCTGCCGCTCTACCGCGACAATGCGCAGCAGCGGCGCTCCGGCTGGGCCATGATCCGGTCGGCCCAGGATGACGTGGTGCGGCTGAACTACTTCACGCGTGTGCCGGACTATCCGCTGTTCGTCACGGCTGCGCTGTCCCATGACGACATGCTGGCCGACTGGCGCGAGGCGCAACGCGCCCACCTGCTGGTGGTGATCTCGGCGGTGCTGCTGGTGAGTCTGCTGACGGTCTATCTGCTGCGGGTGGTGCGCATGCGTGACCTGGCCGAGGAAGAAATCGAAAAGAAGAATCTTTCCCTGAAGCTGCTCACCGAAAACCTGCGGGCCCAGGCCATGCTCGATGGCATGACCGGCATCCCCAACCGCCGCTACCTGGACGAACAGCTGCAGCAGGTCATGCACAATGCCAGTCGCAGCAAGAGCGCGCTGTCGCTGGTGATGTTCGACGTGGATTACTTCAAGAAGTACAACGACCTGTACGGTCACATCCAGGGCGACTACTGCCTGCAGGACATCGCCCGCACCCTGCGCGCCGTGCTGCGTCGCCACGGCGACCTGGCAGCGCGCTACGGGGGCGAGGAATTCGCCCTGCTGCTGCCCGACACGGACCTGGCTGCCGCACACCGGATCGCACAGAAGGTCCTCGATGCGGTGCGCGCCCTGAAGATCCCGCACCAAGGCAATGCCGGCGGCGTGGTCACCATCAGCGCCGGCGTCATGAGCTGCGTAGCGCGTGCGGACATGCAGATCGGGGACATCTTCAAGGCCGCGGACCGGGCCTTGTACCGCGCCAAGGAAAACGGCCGTGACCGGGTCGAGGACTGCCAGTTGCCGCGACCGGTGGTACTGGGCAAGCAACAGGACGCATCAGCCACCCGCGATGGCACGACCTGATCGGCTGCCGCGTGCTCAGCGCAGGCGCGCCGGACTCAATGCTGCCGCCTCCACACCGAAGCGGGCGATATGCGCTGGCACGGGTTCGCCCCTGACCAGGGCGGCATAGGCTTCGCCGGCGGCCGGTGAGGACTGGATGCCGTAACCACCCTGCCCCGCCGCCCAGAAGAAGGCGGGCAGTTGCGCATCGTAGCCGCCGACGAAACTGCCATCGGCGACGAAGGATCGCAGGCCGGCCCAGACATGGGCCGGACGGCGGATTTCCAGCGTCGTGCCGTTCTGGATATGGTCGATGGCGATGGCGATGTCCAGCTCCTCGGCCTGCACGTCGTGCGCTGCGACCGCATCGGCATTGGCCGGCGAACCCAGCAACAGGCCGGCATCCGGCTTGATGTAGAAGGATTCATCAACCGGCATGAACATGGGCCAGTGCGCACTGTCTGGCGGTGCGGCAAAGGTGAAGGCCGAGCGTCGCTTGGGTACCAGCCCGATGGGCGCCGCCCCGGCCAGAGCGCCGATCTCGTCGGCCCAGGCACCGGCAGCATTGACAATGACGCCGGCGTTGAACTCTCCCTGACTGGTGTGCACGTGCCAGTGGCCCTCAGCCGGCACATGCTGCAGCGACAACACCTCGGCATTGCACAGCACGCGCGCACCCGCGGCCCGCGCACCGCGCAGGAAACCCTGGTGCAGGGCATGCACGTCGATGTCGCTGGCGTCTTCCTCATAGACCGATCCGATCAGGTCGGTCTCACGCAAGACCGGCACCATGGCACGGGTCTGGTCCGCATCGAGGCGCTGAACCTTGTCGGAGACCGAACGTACCAGCGCCTCATGGGCATCGAGCTGTTCCCGCAAGGCAGCAGTAGCGTAGAACAAGGCGCCGCGCGGCGTGAGCAGCGCGTGTTCGGCAAAGCCTTCGGGCGGATGATCGAAGAAGGCGCGGCTGGCACAGGTCAGTGCCCGCACCTGGGGCGGGCCGTAGCTTTCCATGTAGAGCGCGGCTGAACGGCCGGTACTGTGATAGCCCGGCTGCGATTCGCGCTCCACCAGCAATACGCCGCCGTGACGCGCCAGCCAGTAGGCAATGGAAGCACCGGCAATGCCGGCGCCGATGATGAGATAGTCGACGCGGCCGTGCTCATTCATGGACATGCTCCTGAGGCAGCTTCAAAGCGCGGCAATGACGGCCACTTCCACATCCAGTCCCGGCGCCATCAGCAAGGCCTGCACGCAGGCGCGCGTGGGCGCGTGACCGGCCGGCACCCAGGCGTCCCACACCGCATTGAAGGCGGCGAAGTGCTCCGGGCTGGAGAGCCAGACATTGGCGCTGACGATACGCTCGCGCGCAATGCCCTGCGCCTGCAACTGTGCATCGACCTTGGCCAGCACTTCGCTGGCCTGCTGCGCGATGGGCGCACCCGCGTGGTCGGGTACCTGTCCGGCGACGAAGGCGAAATTGTTGGCCAGCACCAGCTGGCTCATGCGGGCATTGGTGTTGAAGCGTTGTATCGTGCTCATGGAATCTCGAAGAAATGGAATGATATAAATTCTAAAAATTATATAAATGTTTTATACCGCAGACTGTGCCGCCACCGCCGTCGCCCCGCCATCCAGGACAGGCGGATGGGTGACGATGGAGTTCAACGGTGCGTGGACGGTCTTGAGCTTGTGCAGATCGGGACGTGGCCGGCGCAATGTCTCCTCGCCCGCAAACGCCGCCTCCAGTGCTCCTGCCCAGGCCAGCAGGCGGGCATCGTCGCGGAAGGCACCGGTCACCTGCAGGCCGAAGGGCATGCCGCGATGATCGCGTCCGCACGGCAGCGAGATCGAGGGATTGGTCGCCAGCGTGACCACATAGGTCAGGGCCAGCCAGCGATAGTAATTCTCCAGCGCCACGCCGTTGACCTCCTTGAGGTACAGCTCGCTCCAGGGGAAGGGCGAGACCGGCGTGGTCGGCGAGAGGATCAGGTCATAGCACGCATAAAGCTGCTGGAAGCGGCGGAACAGGCGGGTCTGCTCACTCTGCGCCCAGGCACAGTCGGACAGGCTCATGGCCGCCCCCATTTCGTAATTGGCGCGGGTATTGGGGCCCAACGAGGCAGGGTCGCGCCGATAGGCGGCCTCGAAACCGGCCACGAAGGCTTCGGCACGGATCACGTCGAAGGCGCGATGGGCCTCGCCCATGTCGACCTCGACCGGTTCGCAGACCTGCACGAAACGCCCGATGGCGGCCATCTTCTGGCGGAAGACCTGGCGGATGCCATCGTCTACTGCGCACACGCCGAAGTCCTCGGTATAGCCGATGCGCAAGCGTGAAAGGTCCACCGGTGGCAGCGCTGCGAAGGCCCCTTCATCGACCGCATAGCTCAAGGGATCGCTGGCATGCAGCCCCAGCGTGGCGCGCAATTGCAGCACGGTGTCGGCCACATCGCGGCCCATGGGACCGACCACCGAGATCGGTGTCCAGCCCAGCAGCTTGCGTTGGCTCGGCACCAGCCCCGGCGACGGGCGAAAACCGACCACGCCGCACTTGGCCGCCGGAATGCGCAGCGAGCCGCCGGTATCCGAACCGGAGCACAGTGGCAGCAGATCCGCCGCCAGCGCTGCGGCCGAACCACCGGAAGAACCGCCGGCATTGAGCAACGGATTGAAGGGATTGCCGGTGGCGCCCCACACCGTATTGCGGCTGTTGGCGCCCGCCCCCATCTCCGGCACGTTGGTCTTGCCGGCCACGATGGCACCGGCGGCACGCAGGCGGGCTACCAGCGCGTTGTCGCGCGCGGGGACATTGCTGCGATAGATGGGCGAACCGTAGGTGGTGAGCAGACCTTCTGTCTCTTCCAGATCCTTGATGCCGATGGGCAGCCCGTGCAGCAGGCCCAGCGGGCGACCGTCCATCACGGCCTGCTCGGCCGCGCGCGCCTCCTGGCGGGCGCGCTCGAAGCAGGTGGCGGTCACGGCATTGATATGGGGATTGAGGTCTTCGATGCGGGCGATGCAGGCGTCCAGCAATTCGACCGGAGAGACTTGCTTGCTGCCGATCAGCTGGCGCAGTTCGACGGCACTTTTTTCGACGAGGATGTCAGACATGAATTTCCTTGAAGTGGGATCAGGCCGGCTGTATCTGCTCGGTGCTCTTGCTGGTGCGGATGAACAGGCTGACCAGCACCGAGAACAAGGCCGCGCCGATCAGGAAGCTGAAGGCGTAATCGTAGTTGGCAAAGGCGCTGACCAGGAAGCCGATCACCAGCGGCGAAATGAAGCCCGCCAGTTGTCCGCCCAGGTTGACCATGCCCACGCCGCTACCGACCAGTTGGGCCTGCAGCAGCTTGGTCGGCAGCGCGATGCAGGTGGCCAATACGAAGGACTTGAAGAAATACGCCAGGCATTGCCAGGCAATGACACCTTCCACGCTGCGGGCAGTGTACATGCAGTAGACGAAGATGGCCGTGAGCAGGGAGGAGCCGATCAGCAGCAGCTTTTCGCGACCATCGAAGAAGCGCACCATGACCCAGCCGCCAATGGCGGTGGACAGCCCGGCCATGACATAGGGCAGCGGCAACAACAAACCCACCGCCTTCAGGTTCAGCCCGCGTACGGTCATCAGATAGGTCGGCATCCAGCTGTCGAGTCCCTTGTTGATGATGGACAGGCCAAACCACACACCCACGATCTTCCACATCAACGGCATCTTGAGAAGGGCCGTAAAAGCCTCCTTGTTGATGGCCTTGGGGCCATCCTTGCCGGGCAGCACCGGCCGCACGCAGAACCAGTACACCAGCGCGAACACCAGCCCGACGATGCCGATGGTATGGAACACCGGACGCCAGCCGAAATGCAGGATCAGCGGGGCAATCAGCAGCGGTGCCAGCATGCTGCCGATGTAGTTGGACGACATCAGCAGCGAAGACATCTTGGGCCGTTCGGCCCGGCTGAAATGTTCGGCCACGCCCTTGACGCTGGCCGCCGGAAACGCGCCCTCGCCCAGGCCGAAGATGAAGCGGATCACCACCAGGCTGGTGATCGACCAGGCCATGCCGGTGATACCGGTGAAGACCGACCACAACAGGATGGAAACGACGATCACGGGCCGCGAACCGTAACGATCGGCCAGCCAGCCGCCGGGCAGTTGCAGCAACGAATAACCGAGGAAGAAACTGGAGAGCAGGATGCCCAGCTCCGAGGGCTTGAGCTGGAATTCACCGGCGATCTGGGTCGCCGCGAAAGTGATGGCGGCGCGGTCGATATAGGACACGCACCAACCCAGATAAAGCAACACCAGCACCAGGTATCGGTAGCGTCCCTCGCCCTGCGCCTTCGTCATTGCAGCCCTTGCAGCATCCATGAAGCCTCCCTCGCAACGCGATGGCGGGCAAGCTTGCCGCCGATCGGTGAGCCAATCCTAAGCCCGCGCATGGTTTGCCACAAGTACAAGTTTTCGAATTAGTGATTGCCGAATCGGCAAACCGTTCCTACAATCGCTGCATGTCCCATATCCCTACCCGCATCTTGCAGGAGACCGCCGTACGCTACTTCCTTGAAGTCGTGCGGCGCGGCTCCATTACCGAAGCGGCCCATACCCTCAACGTAGCCTCCTCGGCCATCAGCCGCCAGATTGCCCGCCTCGAAGCCGAGCTCGACACCCCGCTGTTCGAGCGCGTCTCGCGCGGCATGCGGCCCAATGCCGCAGGAGAATTGCTGGCCGCGCATGCGCTGCGCCAGCAACTGGAAGCCGAGCGCATCGGCAATGAACTGGCCGCCCTGAAAGGCTTGCGGCGCGGGGAAGTGAAACTGGCTACCACCGAAGGCTTCGCGCTGGAATTCGTCCCGGTGGCCATCGAACAGTTCTGCGCTCAGCACAAGGGCATCCGTTTCCAGCTGTCGGTGGGCAACGCAGTCCATGTGGCGCAGCAGATCCGCGAAGGAGCAGTGGACCTGGGCCTGACCTTCACGATGGCACCGGATCCGGACATCAAGGTGGAGTTCGCCCAGCGCGCCCCCATCATGGCAGTGATGCGACCGGACCATGCCCTGGCCCATCGCAGGCAGGTCAGCCTGTCGGAGCTGGCGCCCTACCCGCTGGCCATGCCGCAGAAGAACATCACCATGCGACGCCTGATCGATGCCTGCTGCAGCCGCCGTAACGTCCTGCTGGAACCGACGCTGGCGGCCGACTCCATCAGCGCCCTGCTGTGCTTCGTGATGGCCGGCCAGGGCATCGGTTTCTCGGCCGCGCTGCCGATCCGCAGGCTGGTACGTGAAGGGCAGCTGGCGGCCCTGCCCATCCGCGACAAGGACATGAATACCCTGCAGCTGGAAATCCAGTCCCTGGCCGGACGCACCCTGCCCGATGCCGCCCGCGCCTTCCTCAACACCCTGATTGCGCGCGCCAGCGCACGGCATTAGGGCCTGTTCACATTCAATCTGCGGGAGCGATTCAATGTCAGCAGCCCCTAGGCGTCTTCCTCCAGCAGCGCGCCGGCACCTTGCAGGACCAGCAGCGGCGCCAGGTGAAAGGAATGTTCCAGGCGCGCCTGCGGATCTTCCATGTGCTCGGCGATGACGCCCATGCAGGCCGCCACCAGGCAACGTGCCACGTCGATGGGGGTCAGCCCGCGCCGCAACTGGCCACGCTCATAGGCGATATTGAGAACGGCGGTGAGATGCTGCAAGGCGCGCAGGCTCAGTGACTCGATGCGCTCGCCCAGTTCCTCGGGCAGCTCGGGCGTGCCGCGATAGCGCAGCACCACCTCCATGCGCCGACGCTGGCGCACATTGCGCAGGAAATCGAGCAGCTTGAACCACAGTACTTCGCGCAACAACATCAGCGGCTGCTCGCTCTGGCGATAGACCGCCAGTTCGGGACCGATATCGAACGGCCAGACCAGCTCATCGAAGACCGCCTTGACCAGCGCCACCTTGTCCGGAAAGTGCCAATACACGGCCCCGCGCGTAAAGGCGGCGCTGGCGGCTACGTGCTCCAGCGTGGTGGCGCGCACCCCGCGCCGGGCAAAGGCGGCCAGTGCCGCGTCGAGCAGGATGGCGCGGGTCTTGTCGGCGCGCGGGCTCATGGCGCGGCGGTGGCCGGATCGCTCGCCACGGGGGTGCCGGTGCGTTCCACCCAGCCGCCGCCCAGCGCCTTGTAGAAGGTCACCAGGTTGGTCCAGCGCGACAGACGCGTACCGATCAGGGTCTTCTGTGCCGAATACAACGTGCGCTGCGAATCGAGCACGTCCAGGTAGCTATCCACACCACTGTTCAGGCGTGCCTGCGAGAGGTGATACGAGGCGTCGCTGGCTTCCACCAGATCCTCCTGGGCCTTGAGCTGGCGGCCCAGGGTATTGCGCTGGGCCAGCGCGTCCGAGACTTCCTGGAAGGCGGTCTGGATGGCCTTCTCGTACTGGGCCACGCTGATGTCGCGGCTGATGGTGGCGATATCCAGATTGGCCTGATTGGCGCCGCCATCGAAGATCGGCAAGGAAATCTGCGGCACGAAACTCCACGAACCCGAGCCGCCCTTGAACAAGCCGGCCAGCCGCGCGCTGGCCGTTCCCGCATCGGCGGTCAGGCTGATGCTGGGATAGAAGGCCGCACGCGCCGCGCCGATATTGGCGTTGGCCGCGCGCAGGGAGCGCTCGGCCTCGACGATGTCGGCGCGGCGCTGCAGCAGTTCCGAGGGCAGCCCGGGCGGAATGCTCGCCAGCGGACTGGCGGCGGCCAGGGCGGTATCCGGCAGGCCCTGCGGCAACAATCGGTCCGGCAGGTCTTTGCCCACCAGCAGCACCAGGGCATTGCGGTCCTGATCGACCTGGGCGGTGTAGCTCTCCACATCCACACGCGCACTTTCCACGCTGGTCTGCGCCTGGCGCAAGGTCAGTGCCGAGGCCGAGCCCAGCTCGAAGCTGCGCTGCGTGAGCGCATAACTGCTGCTCTGGCTGGCCAGCGTGTCCCTGGCCAGGCGCAGGCGATCTTGGTCGGAGGCCAGGGTCAGCCAGGCCGTGGCCACTTCGGCGATCAGGCTGATCTGGGTACTGCGCCTGGCTTCGGCGGTGGAGAGGAAGGATTGCAGCGCCTGTTCCTTGAGGCTGCGCACGCGTCCGAACAGGTCCAGTTCATAGGCGCTCAAACCCAGCGTGGCGGTATAGCTGCGTGAGGTCAGCGCACGGCCGGTGGTCGACAGGTCGGCCGGCGTGCGGCTGGCCGATTCGCTGGTGGCGGCGTTGATGGTCGGGAACAGTGCGGCACGCTCCACGCCATACTGGGCGCGCGCCTTTTCGATGTTGAGCACGGCCACGCGCAGGTCACGATTGTTGGCCAGACTCAGACTTATCACTTCCTGCAATGTCGGATCGGTGAAAACATCACGCCAGCCGATATCAGAAACGGCCGTCGCCGGCGTGGTGCTGGCGGGCGCTGCACTGTGGTCGCCCGCAAAGCGGCTGGCGACGGGCGCGGCGGGACGCTGGTAGTCCGGCATCAGGGTGCAGCCGCCCAGCAGCGTGGCCAGCAGCAGCGGCGTCATCAGGAGACGGGGGCGTTGCGCGGCGCGGGTGGTCGGAAAGGAATTCATGTCAGTGCTCCGGAGAAATCGCGGGTTGGCCTTGCGGCGCGGAAGACGGCTTGCGGGCGAACAGCTTCATGATGATCACGAAGAACAGCGGCACGAAGAAGATCGCCAGCACCGTGCCCGAGAGCATGCCGCCGATCACCGCCGTCCCCAGCGCATGCTGGGCACCGGCGCCGGCACCACTGCCCAGTACCAGCGGCAGCACGCCGAGGATGAAGGCCAGCGAGGTCATGAGGATAGGACGCAGACGCATGCGCACCGCTTCCATGGTGGCTTCCACCAGGCTCTTGCCGTGCTCGTAGAGATCCTTGGCGAACTCCACGATCAGGATGGCGTTCTTGCAGGCCAGGCCGATGGTGGTCAGGAGACCTACCTGGAAATAGACGTCATTCATCTTCCAGGTCAGGATCGCGCCCAGCAATGCGCCGAACACGCCCAGCGGCACCACCATGATCACCGAGAACGGCACCGCCCAGCTCTCGTAGAGCGCCGCCAGCGCCAGGAACACGATCAGGATCGAGATCGAGTAGAGGATGCCGGTCTTGCCGCTGGAAGCCTTTTCCTGCAAGGACAGTCCGGTCCATTCATAGCCGATGCCGGGCGGCATCTTGGCCAGGGCCGCTTCCACGATGGCCATGGCCTGACCGCTGGAGGCCGCGCCCGGCAGGGCCATGCCGAGGATCTCCATGGACGGCACGCCGTTGTAGCGTTCCAGGCGCGGCGAGCCGGAGGCCCAGCTGGCCGTGGAGAAGGCACTGAACGGAACCATGGTGCCGGCGCTGTTGCGCACATACCAGCGGTCCAGGTCCGAAGGCAGCATGCGGTACTGCGCATCGGCCTGCAGCATCACCTTCTTCACGCGGCCCTTGTCGATGAAGTCATTGACGTAGCTGCTGCCCCAGGCGGTGGCGATGGTGTCATTGATGTCGGACATGGACACCCCCAACGCACCGGCCTTGTCGGTGTCGACATGGAGGCGGAATTCCGGCGTATCTTCCAGCCCGTTGGGGCGCACCGCCACCAGACGCTTGTCCTGCGACAGGATGCCGAGCAACTGGTTGCGGGCCTGCATCAGGGCAGCATGGCCGAGGTTGGCTTCATCCTTCAACATCAGGTCGAAACCGGTGGCATTGCCCAGCTCGGACACCGCCGGCGGGGCGAAGGCAAACACGCGGGCATCGCGGATGCGGGCGAAGGCGGCACCGGCCTTGGCTGCCACGTCGGTCACCGAGAGCCCCGGGCCCTTGCGCTCATCCCAGGGCTTGAGCTTGATGAAGGCAAAGCCCATGTTCTGCCCGCTACCGGCGAAGCTGAATCCGGAGACGGCAAAGATGCCCGATACCGCATCCTTCTGGTCTACCAGGAAATGATGCTCGACCTGCCGGATCACTTCGTCGGTACGCGCCTTGGTGGCGCCGGAGGGCAACTGCAGGATCGCAAACAGCGTGCCCTGGTCTTCATCCGGGAGGAAGCCCACCGGTAACTTCATGAAGCCGGTCACCACCAGTGCCAGCAGCACCGCATAGGCCGCCATGTAGCGCCAGCCACGACCCAGCATGTGGCGCACGATGCCCTGATAGCGCAGGTTGCCGCGATCGAACTGTCGGTTGAACCAGCCGAAGAAACCGGTGCTCGCCAGCGCATGCCCCTTGGCCGCAGGCTTGAGCAGCGTGGCGCACAGGGCCGGCGTCAACACCAGCGCCACCAGTACCGACAGCGTCATGGCCGAGACGATGGTGATGGAGAACTGGCGATAGATCACCCCGGTGGAACCGCTGAAGAAGGCCATCGGCACGAACACCGCCGCCAGCACCAGCGCCACCCCGACCAGGGCACCACTGATCTGGCCCATGGACTTGCGGGTGGCCTCCTTGGGCGGCAAGCCCTCCTCGGACATCACCCGTTCGACGTTCTCCACCACCACGATGGCATCGTCCACCAGCAGACCGATGGCCAGCACCATGGCAAACATGGTCAGGGTATTGATGGTGAAGCCGAACACGGCCAGCACGCCGAAGGTTCCCAGCAACACCACCGGCACGGCGATGGTCGGGATCAGCGTGGCGCGGAAGTTCTGCAGGAACAGGTACATCACCAGGAACACCAGCACCACCGCCTCGATCAGGGTCCGCACCACTTCCTCGATGGAGATGCGCACGAAGGGCGTGGTGTCATAGGGCTTCTGCACCTTCATCCCGGCGGGGAAGAACTTCTCCAGCTGGGCCACGCGCGCATCGATGGCCTTGACGGTATCGAGCGCATTGGCGCCGGTGGCCAGCTTGATGGCCAGGCCGGCGGCGGGCTTGCCGTTGTAGCGACCCACCGAGGTGTAGCTTTCGCTGCCCAGTTCGATGCGGGCCACGTCGGCCAGCTTGACCTGGGCCCCGCCGGTAAGCGTGCGCAGCACGATGTTGCGGAACTGCTCGGCCGTGCGCAGGCGGGTCTGGGCCGTGATGGTGGCGTTGATCTGCTGGTTCTCGGCGGCCGGCAAGCCGCCCAGCTGACCGGAAGACACCTGTACGTTCTGCGCCTGGATGGCGTTCTTCACGTCCAGCGGCGTCAGGCTGTAGCTGTTGAGCTTGTCGGGATCGAGCCAGATGCGCATGGCATATTGCGAACCGAAGAGCGTGGTATCGCCCACCCCTTCGACCCGACTGATCGGATCCTGAATGTTGGCCGCGACGTAGTCCGACAGGTCCGAGCCGCTCATGCTGCCATCTTCCGAGGTAAAGGCCAGCACGTTGAGGAAGTTGGTGGCCGACTTGGTCACCGTGATGCCCTGCTGCTGGACTTCCGAGGGCAGCAGGGGCGTGGCCAGCGAGAGCTTGTTCTGTACCTGCACCTGGGCCGTATCCGGATTGGTACCGTTCTCGAAGGTCAGCGTAATGGTCACCGTGCCGGACGATTCACTGGTGGAGGCCATGTAGCTGAGACGATCCAGCCCCTTCATCTTCTGCTCGATGATCTGGGTCACGGTATCTTCCAGCGTCTTGGCCGACGCCCCCGGATAGTTGGCAGTGATGGCGATGGCCGGTGGCGCGATGGCCGGGTACTGCGCAATCGGCAGGGTCAGTACCGAAATGGCGCCGGCCAGCATGACGATGATGGCGAGGACCCAGGCGAAGATGGGGCGGTCAATGAAGAAGCGAGCCATGATCTGTTCCCGCCTTTCAGTTGGTGTGGGTGCCGGTGCCGCTGGCCGTGGCCACCGTGGCCTTGGGCGACCACGGCACCACGTTCACCTTGGCCCCCGGGGTGGCGCGCTGCAGGCCATCGACCACCAGCTGGTCGCCCTCCTTGAGACCGCTGCTGACCAGCCACTGGCTGCCGATGGCGCGATCAGTCACCAGGGCGCGCTGTTCCACCACGCCCGCTGCATTGACCACGAAGGCCACCGGCTTGCCGGCACCATCGCGACTGACTGCCTGCTGCGGCACCAGCAGGCCCTGCTGGCGCACCCCCTCCTCCAGTACGGCGCGCACATACATGCCCGGCAGCAGATCGGTCTTCGGATTGGGGAACACCGCGCGCAGGGTGATGGCCCCCGTGTCCTGGTTGACCGTCACGTCCGAGAACTGCAACGTCCCCTCCTGCGCATAGGTGCGGCCATTCTCCAGCACCAGCCTGACCTTGGCGCCATTGCCCGACTTCTGCAGCTGGCCATTGGCCAGCGCTTCCTTCAGGTTGAGCCAGGTGGTACTGGACTGGGTGACGTCGACGTAGATCGGATCGAGTTGCTGGATGGTGGTCAGCGCCGTGGTCTGGTTGGCAGTCACCAGCGCACCCGGGGTCACGCTGGACTTGCCGATGCGCCCGGAGATGGGCGCGTCGACTCTGGCGTAATCGAGGTTGATGCGGCTGGTCTGCACGTTGGCGCGGGCCGAACCCACATCGGCCTCGGCTTCGCCGAGCGAAGCGACGGCGTCATCGTAATCCTGCTGGCTGACCGCCCTGATGGCCACCAGCTCCTTGTAGCGGCTGGCCTTCAGGCGCGCCGTCTTCACGCTCGCCTCGGCCTTGGCCAGCGCCGCCACGCTGCTGTCATAGGCGGCCTGATAGCTGGCCGGATTGATCTGGTACAGCACCTGGCCCGCCTTGACGTCACTGCCCTCACGGAAGCTGCGGGTCTTGATGATGCCGTTGACCTGCGGCCGTACGTCGGCGATCTGGTAGGGCGAGGTCCGCCCCGGCAGTTCCGTGTGCAGTTCCACCGGTTGCGCATGCACCGTCATCACCCCCAGCACGGGCGTGCCCGCTGCCGGTGGCGGCCCGCCCGGCGGCTTGCCGCAGGCACTGAGAACACTGAGGATGGCCAGTGCAGCGACGGGCCGTAGTAGGGGTGGGGTGCGCATGAAGGACTCTCCGGAAAAGAAGGAAGATTTTTATAACGATACCGAACTGTACAGTATTATTAATTGACAGTTCTTTCCCGGTCAAGCAATACTGAACACATCTGTACGAAAAAGACACTTGTAAAGAAATCACGGAGACCAGCAATGAGAGTCAAGACCCCTGCCCGGCGCGAGGCCATCCTGGCCGTGGCGGCCGACGTCTTCAAGGAGATGGGTTTCGAGGGTGCGTCCATGGCCGAGATCTCGGCCCGCATCGGTGGCTCAAAGGCCACGCTGTATGGCTACTTCAAGTCGAAGGAGGAGCTGTTCGTGGCGGTGACCCACGGCGAGGCCAAGAAGCAGATGGAGCCTGCCCTGGCCGCACTGGACCAGGAGGTGGACGATCTGGCGAAGACCTTGCAGGTCTTTGGCGAGAAGGCGGTGAGTTTCCTGTGCCAGGAGAGCACCTTGCAGACGCACCGCATGATCGTGGCCGAAGCCGGCCGCAGTGACATCGGCCGACGCTTCCACGAAGAGGGACCGAAGATGGGGATGGAGCGCATCGCCGCCTTCCTGAAGAAGCAGATGGCAGCCGGTCGCCTGCGACCGGCCGACCCCATGCTGGCGACCCAGCAGTTGTGCGCCCTGCTCGATTGCGAGACGGTCAAGCCGATGATGCTGGGACTGGAAACCAGCATCTCGCGGCCGCGCATGAAGCGCATGGTAGGCCGCGCGGTAGAGACCTTCCTCGCGGCCTACGCCATGCCTTCGGACTGAGAACGACGGTCCTCAGAAGGTATGCCGGATCCCGAATTGCACGCCGGTCTCGCTGGCACCTGCATCCGGGCTCAAGGCCTGGCTGGCCGTGAAGCTGGCACCGGTCATGCGATAGGCGGCGGTATTCTGGTTGATCAGGCGTGAGGCCACCGCATACAGCCGCGTGCGTTTGGAGAGGTCGTAGTTCACGATCAGGCTGAACTGGCGCGCGTTGTTGTTGTAGCGCGAACTGTCCTTGACATAGCCGCCGCCTGCACCGACGGTGGTCTGCGCATTGATGCGGTAGTCGGCCGAGAGGCTGTAGGTGTTGTGATAGTCGCCCGCCGTATTGCCGACCACGGCACCGGTCGGATCGTACTTGCCAGCCGGATTGGTGAAGACATTGCCGGTGGTGGCCGAGATCACTTCATTGGTGCGGAAGAAGGCCAGGTAAACCTTGCCGCTGCCGTACTCAACATTGCCGCCCAGCATGAACTGTTTCACGCTGTTGGTGTTGGTGGCGTTGTTGGCGTTGAGATAGGCGCTGGCCACGTAGAGCGGCCCCTGCTGGGTCTGCATGCCGATCTGGTAGACCGCATTGCCGGCGGTGCTGCCGGCGCGCTCGCCGACCGAGTAATGCAGCTCCAGCGTGGTATTGGCAAACTTGGGCGAGATGTAGCTGATGTCGTTGTCCACCCGCGCCAGCCAGTTGGCGAAGTTGTTGTAGGCCGAGCCATAGGTGGCCGCACCGAACGCATCCATATTGCCCGAGTAGAGGAACATGACGCTGTTCTGCCGCCCCACGCGCACTTCGCCGAAGCCGCCGCCGAGGCCGACCCAGGACTGGCGGTCAAAGTAGCGGTAGCTGTTCTGCAGGCCGCCGGTACTAGGATCGAAACCGGTTTCCAGATTGAAGCTGGCGCGATAGCCGCCGCCCAGATCCTCGACGCCCTTGAAGCCGAGACGGCTGGTCATCTGTCCATTGTTGCCCATGGCCCAGAGCGAGGTGTCCTTGCCGCCGACGGTGCTCTTCTGGTAGGCCGTATAAACATCCACTACGCCATAGATGGTGACGGAACTCTGCGCGAAGGCAGCGGGGGCAGCAGCCAGCAGCAGGGCTGCCGGGATGAGACGGATGGGATGTTGCAACTGCATAAGGAATCTCCTCCTGTGGGTAAATCGGTCTGGTTGATCCAGTGTTCTTGTCAATGTCGATGGCGTGCATCAAGGGCGCGCTGCCGGATAGCTCGCATGTCAGTTCAGATCGGTGTGCGCCTCTTCTGCGTGGGCGCTCTGTTCTTCCCCTCGCTGCTCCTTGCCAGGTTCAGCCTGCGGGTCAAACAAGATCAGTCGATGTATTTCAGGCCGGCAGCTTCCAGCGGCAAGCGCATCTTGTACATGTCCAACCCCAGTACGCCGGCGGCCAGTTGGGCACGCTTCTCGCCTTCCAGGGCTTCGCGCTGCTGCGCCACCCCGGCCACGCGCGTGGCGTCGGCAGCGGGCACGACCACCACACCATCGTCATCGGCCACGATCACGTCGCCCGGATTGACCAGCGCCCCGGCGCAGATCACCGGTACGTTGACCGATCCCAACGTGGCCTTGATGGTGCCCTTGGCACTGATGGCCCGGCTCCACACCGGAAAGCCCATTTCCTTCAATACCTTCACGTCGCGCACACCGGCATCGATGATGAGTGCCCGCGCACCGCGCGCCATGAAGCTGGTGGCCAGCAGATCGCCGAAATAGCCATCGGTGCACTCGGCCGTGATGGCCGCCACCACGATATCGCCAGGTCGGATCTGCTCGGCCACCACGTGCATCATCCAGTTGTCGCCGGGGTGCAGCAGCACCGTCACGGCCGTGCCCGCGATGGTGGTGCCGGGATAGACGGGACGCAGGTAGGGCTTCAACAGGCCGGTACGACCCTGGGCCTCATGCACGGTGGCCACGCCGAACTGGCCAAGCTGCTGCACGGCGCCCGCCTCGGCCCGTTCGATATGGCGCTTGACCACGCCAAGCTGGTTGATCAGGGGGATGCTCATTGGCTCAGTCCTTTCGCATTGAGGGCGGCATCCAGGCGCGGATAGACGCGACGGGCATTGCCTTCGTAGATCTGGTGGCGCTCTTCGGGGCTCAGTGCGGCGGCCTCGATGTAGCGTTTGGTGTCGTCGTAGTAGTGGCCGGTCTGCGGATCGATGCCACGCACCGCGCCGATCATCTCGGAGGCGAACAGCACGTTCTGCACCGGGATCACGCGCGTGAGCAGGTCGATGCCCGGCTGGTGATACACGCAGGTATCGAAGAAGATGTTGTTGAGCAGATGCTCTTCGAGCAGCGGCTTTTTCATCTCCTGTGCCAGGCCACGGAAGCGCCCCCAGTGATACGGCACAGCACCGCCACCGTGCGGGATCAGGAACTTCAGCGTCGGAAAATCCTTGAACAGGTCCGAGCTCAGGCACTGCATGAAGGCGGTGGTATCGGCATTGAGGTAATGCGCGCCGGTGGTGTGGAAGCAGGCATTGCAGCTGGTGCTCACGTGGATCATGGCCGGCACCTCCAGCTCCACCATCTTCTCGTAGAGCGGATACCAGGAGCGGTCCGACAGCGGCGGCGAGGTCCAGTGCCCGCCCGAGGGATCCGGATTGAGATTGATGCCGACGAAACCATATTCGCGTACGCACTTTTCCATCTCCGCAATCGAGGTGCGGATATCGGCCCCCGGCGACTGCGGCAGCATGGCCGCGCCGATGAAGTGATCCGGGAACAGTTGCGCCACCCGATGGCACAGTTCGTTGCAGATGGCCGCCCAGGTCTGGCTGGTGTTGAGATCGCCAATGTGATGCGCCATGAAGGAGGCGCGCGGCGAAAAGATGGTCAGATCCGCCCCGCGTTCGCGCATCAGACGCAGCTGGTTGTTTTGGATGGACTCGCGCAGTTCGTCATCGCTGATCTTGAGCTCGGCCACCTTGGGACCGAGTTCGGGCGTATTCAGGTTGGCGATCTGCCGGTTGCGCCAGTCTTCCAGCGCTTTGGGGGCCGTGGTGTAGTGGCCATGGCAGTCGATGATGAGAGAGTCTCGCATGGGGTTCAGGGATGTTCTGTCAGGAGTTCGGCGGGAATCAGCACTTCCCCGCGCAGGATGGGACGCGCCGTGCGCAGCAGCGCGGCACGCAGGATCTGTTGCTGGTCGTGCGGATCGAGCTCCAGCTCGACGCTGAATTCGCCGCTGGGATGCTCCACCGAGACGGTACGTTGCAAGCCGCTGCCGGTGGCGACCAGGCCTTGCGCAACCGACGCTTCCAGCACGCAGGCCGTGGCGACGGTAACGGCCGCCAGTACCCCGATGGCTTCATGGCAGACGTGCGGAATGAAGCAGCGGGTCGAGACCGTGCCGCCTGCCGTCGGCGGCGACAGCAGGCACATCTTGGGATAGTTCCGGTCGGTCACGTCGCCCAGGCCCATGAGCGGACCACAGGCCAGGCGCAGCGCTTCGAGCCTTTGCTTGAGGACGTCGTCAGCATTGAGGACGGCCACACCTTCATCACCGGCCAGGCCGAAATCAGCCGCGCGCACCAGTACCATGGGCATGCCGTTATCGATGAGCGTGGCAACGATTTCGCGCTGCTCGCCGCCGGGCACTGCATAGCGCACGCGATCCAGTACGCGGCCGGTGGGCAGCATCGTCGGGCACACCGAACCGGCGGTATCAAGGAAATTGATGCGCACCGGCGCTGCCGTTCCCGGCACGCCATCGATCCGGGTATCGCCCCGGTAACGCAGGCGGCCACCCGGTGTCTGGACGGTGACGTCGCACTGCATGCCGGTGTTGAACGTGAGGATGCGGGCAGTAGTGGTCTCGGGACCGGCGGCAATGAGTCCGCGTTCGATGGCAAAGGGCAGCACCGCAGCCAGCATGTTGCCGCAATTGGGCGTGGTATCGACCCGGTCCGACTCGGGCTGCAACTGTGCAAACAAGAAATCCAGATCCACGCCGGTGACGCGACTGCGACTGACGATACCGGCCTTGCTGGTCAGCGGATGCGCGCCGCCCAGACCGTCGATCTGGCGCCGGTCGGGCGAGCCCAGTGCGGCCAGCAGCACGCGATCCCGCGCAGCGCTGTCCTGCGGCAGATCATCGGCCACGAAGAAGGGGCCGCGCGACGTGCCGCCCCGCATCAGGGTGCAGGGGATGGCCAGGAGGTCGGATGCCTCAGGCTCGCCAGGGCAGTGAAGGTCGAGGTCGGACAAGGTTCTTTACCGTTGATGACAATGGCGCCGAGTATGCGTGAGCGCCCTCCCGGCTTGGTTGCGTTGTGGCCCTTCCTCTGTTCTAATTTTCTAATCGCGCTCAGAATTCAACCGACCTGGAACGACCCGTCATGACCCTGCTCAACCTGCGTCACCTGCACGTCTTCAATGTCGTCGCCACCACCGGCGGCGTACGCCGTTCCTCCGACACGCTGCTGCGCGCCTCCTCTGCGGTAGCACGCTCGGTGGCAGCACTGGAGCACAGCCTGGCCACACAACTGTTCGAGCGCAAGGGGCGTGGCATGCTGCCCACCGCTGCCGGCGAGGCTGTACGGCTGAGGGTGGAGCGCATCGAAGCCGAATTGCGCGAGGTGCGCGATGATGCACTGCGCCTGCGCGACCGCAACGGCAAGCCGGTGGGCAGCCTCGATGCCTTGTTCAACGAGCGGCGCCTGCAGGCAGCCGCACTGCTGGCCGAGACGCATCACATGCCCAGCGTGGCGCGCCTGATGGAAGTCTCCCCCTCGGCGGTCAGTCAGGCGCTGTCGATGCTGGAGGGTATCCTGGGACAGGCGCTGTTCTTCCGCACCGCGCACGGCATGCTGCCCACCGATGCCGGGCGTCGCTGGACCGAGCGCTTTGGTCGCGCCCTGGCCGAACTGCGCCATATCCCGGAAGATATCGCCGCACTCGATGGCGTGGTGCAAGGGACAGTGACCGTCGGTGCCCTGCCGCTGGCGCGCTCGCAGCTGCTGCCCAAGGCAATGACGCGCGTGCTGGCCAGGCATCCGCGCCTGCAGATCCGTTCGCTGGAAAGCCCCTATGAAGAGCTGGCGGCCGGTCTCATGAGCGGGCGTATCGATTTCATCGTCGGCGCCCTGCGCGCCTTTTCCAGTGACACCTTCGACATGCGCCCGCTGGTGGCTGACAGTGCCGCGCTGATTGCACGCGCGGGTCACCCGCTGGCCAGCCGCAAGAAACTGTCCCTGCGCGATCTCGATGGCTATCCCTGGGTGCTCTCGCGGGCCGGGACGCCGCTGCGCGATTCCATCGAGCAATTCTTCCGCGACAGTCGCTGGCCAGCACCCCGCCCGGCGGTGGAGACCGGCGACCTGGCGCTGCTGCGCGGACTGCTGGTGGGCAGCGAGATGCTCACCGTGATCTCGGCCCATCAGCTGCAACACGAAATCGCCACCGGCCAGCTCACCACCCTGCCCTTCGCCATGCGTGGCATGGAACGCCGCATCGGACTCATGCAGCGCAAGGGAGCGCATCTGTCTCCGGGCGCAAGCGCCCTGCAGGAAGCCATCGAAGCGGTCGCCACCGGCATGGACTGAAGCACGCCGGAAGGCGGCATGGGGCTCACCGGAGGGCGCTGCGGGCGCGCTTCGCGGATCTGCTTGAAATCCACCGTGATTAGCAAATGGCAACGCTCAGGTAGCCGAAAGCAATACTCGCCATTGATCCCCGTCTTACACTTTGCGGCAAGTCAAGGAGCCCTGATCGCACCTTGACCGGCAATCCCCAAGCCGCGTGCATACAAGCCGGCAGATCCCGACAAATCGACACCATCACGGAGACTTAATGAATACAGCACAATCGCTGGACGTGCGTTCGCACATCAACGGACGCAAGATGTCCGGCTATCAATGGCTGCTGCTGATCCTGTGCTTCCTCATCGTGGCCACCGACGGTATGGACGTGGCCATCATGGGCTTCCTGGCACCGGCCATCACCAAAGAGTGGGGCATCTCGCGCGCCGCCTTCGGCGTGGTCATGAGTGCCGCGCCGATCGGCCTGGCCATTGGCGCATTGCTGGTCGGTCCGCTGTCGGACCGTTATGGCCGCAAGAAGCTGCTGATGACGGCGGTGGCCTGGTTCGGCGTGTGCAGCCTGGCTTGTGCCTTCGCGCACGACGTGGTCACGCTCTCCGCCCTGCGCTTGCTGACCGGCCTGGGCCTCGGTGCAGCCATGCCCAATGCCACCACCCTGCTCTCGGAATACGTCCCCGAGCGCTCGCGCAGCACCCTGCTGGCCATCATGTTCACCGGCTTCAATCTGGGTTCCGGCCTGATCGGCTTCCTGGCCGCCGCCCTGCTGCCAGAGCACGGCTGGCGCAGCGTGCTGATGGTAGGCGGTGCCATTCCGTTGTGCTGCCTGCCCTTCTACCTGTGGCTGGTCCCCGAGTCGGCCCGTTTCATGGTGGTACGCCACTATCCTGCCCAGCGCATTGCCCGCACCCTGGCGCGCGTGTGCGGTGGCAGCTTCGCCGCCGACCAGACATTCAGCGTCAGTGAACCGCCGGTCAAGGGTGGCCAGCCGGCCAAGGTACTGCTCTCGGACAGCTATCGCAAGACCACGCTGTCGCTGTGGGGCACCTACTTCATGGGCCTCTTGGTGATTTACCTGCTCTCAGGCTGGCTGCCCACGCTGATCAAGGATGCCGGCCTGCCCATCGAAAAGGCCGCCAGCATTACCGCCCTGTTCCAGCTGGGCGGCACCGTCGGCGCGCTGGTGGTAGGCTTCCTGATGGACCGCTGGTCGCCCAGTCGTGCCATCGCCGCGGCCTACATCGCGGGTGCCGTCTTCATCCTGCTGCTGGCTTGCGGCAGTGTGCAGTCGGGCATGTTTGCGGCCTACGTGCTGCTGGCCGGCTTCTGCATGAGCGGCGCGCAGACCGGACTGAACGCCTTTGCCCCCTCCTGCTATCCGACCGTGGTGCGTGCCACCGGCGTATCGTGGATGCTGGGGGTGGGCCGCTTCGGCAGCATCCTGGGTTCCTTTGCCGGTGGCGTGCTGCTGTCGATGGGCTGGGGCTTTGGTGCCGTCATCGCCATTCTCGCTGTCCCCGCTACGCTGGCGGCGCTGATCATCGTCTTCATCCAGATGGGGCAGCGTCCAGCGGCTGCGGTTTGATCAAGCCGCTGCATCAATCACATCGGATTCATCTGTTACAGGAATAAATCGTCATGGCCAACATCGTCGGCGCCATCGCCACCTCCCACACACCGACCATCGGCTTCGCGCTGGATGCAAACAAGCAGCACGATGCGGTCTGGGCGCCCATCTTCAAGGCTTACGAGCCGGTGCAGCAATGGCTGAAAGAGAAGCAACCGGACGTGCTGCTGGTGGTCTACAACGACCACGTGAGCTCCTTCTTCTTCGACCATTACTCCGCCTTTGCCCTGGGGGTGGGCAGCGAGTACCAGGTCGCCGACGAAGGCGGGGGTGCCCGCAAGCTACCCGCCGTTGGTGGCCATGCCGCGCTGGCGCGCCATATCGGCAGCTCGCTCATGGCCGATGAATTCGACATGGCCTTCTTCCAGAACAAGCCGCTGGACCATGGGTGCTTCTCGCCCTTGTCGATGCTGTGGCCGCACCAGGAGGGTTGGCCCGGCCAGATCATCCCGCTGCAGGTCGGCGTGCTGCAGTTCCCGATCCCGACCGCACGCCGCTGCTACAAGCTGGGCCAGGGTCTGCGCCGCGCCATCGAAAGCTATCCGGAAGACCTCGATGTGGTCATCGTCGCCACCGGCGGGCTGTCGCATCAGGTGCATGGCGAGCGCGCCGGCTTCAACAATACCCCGTGGGACCACCAGTTCCTGGACCTGCTGCAGCACGACCCGGAAGCCCTGACCCGCCTGACCCATGCCGAGCTGGCGACCCTGGGCGGACTGGAAAGTGCCGAGGTCATCATGTGGCTCATCATGCGCGGCGCCATGCCGGCGGGGGTGAACTGCCTGCATCGCGAGTATTACCTGCCCTCCATGACGGGTATTGCGGTGGCCGTCTATGAACCGGCGGTCATGGTCGATACGGCCTTGCAGGCCGCCGAAACGCAGCGCCATCGGGAGCACGTGGCACACCAGCTGAAAGGGATAGAGCAGCTTGCCGGCACCTACCCCTTCACGCTGGAAACGGCCAACACCCGCTACCGCATCAACCGCTACCTGTACCAGCTGATCCAGCCGGCGTTCCGTGAGCGCTTCCTGGCTGATCCGCAGGCGACCTATGAGCAAGCCGGCCTGACACAGGAAGAAAGCGACATGATCAGCCGTCGCGACTGGCAGGCCATGATCCGCTATGGCGTGATCTTCTTCCTGCTGGAAAAGCTGGGCGCGGTGGTCGGCGTATCGAACCTGCATATCTACGCGGCCATGCGCGGGCAGTCGCTGGAAGAATTCCAGAAGACGCGCAATGCACCAGGCGCGCTGTACTCGGTGGCGGGAGCGGCGTCGGACAAGGCGGCCGACTGGAACAAGACCGGGACAAAGTAAGCGTCTTTTGCTTGCTGACGTACAAGGCATCGCGCCCTCCCTAGGAGCGGCGCGATTTTTTATGGGCGTTACCATTCAACACATATCGTCATTTCATCAAAAGCGACGATCTATCTTGACTGTTACGCACTGAAAGCAGCAATGCTAATCATGAGAAAAATAGAATTTCTTCCATTGAGAAAGCGCTTCGTACATCGGAGACTGTCGCCTTCGTCGCTCGGGGCCTCTGCTGCATCGATGAGTCCACGGGCATAGGCCGCATCCGGAACCTCTTCGTTCAAGCAGAGCGTGTACGCACTTCGCACGAGGTAGTGCGTTTTTATCCTGTTTGTTCACTGGCATGTTTCGGAATGCGCAAATTCTCTCTGGAAGTCGCATCGCATGCCCTCCCCCTCGCAGAAAGATTCATCTCGTTCCCAAGCGCGCATGACGCAGCATCGCCGGCTGCTCCAGCTGGACTCGCCGCTCGGGACCGACATCCTGCTGCCACAACGGCTCATCGCCACTGAGCGCCTGAGTCACGGCTACGAGGTCAGCATCGATGTGCTGGCCACGGAGGTCGGCATAGCGTTGGAGCAGTTGATTGCCCAGCCCGTCACCCTATGGATCAGACAACACCAGGGCCACACGCTGCCGCTGCATGGCTACGTGCATAGCGCAAGGCGGCTGGGCAGTGACGGCGACATCGACTTCTGCCAGCTTGCGTTTTCGTCCTGGCTGCATTTCCTGCGCTTTCGCAAGGATGCGCGCATCTGGCAGGACAAGACCACCGAAGACATTCTTGCGGACGTCTTCGACTGCCATCCACAGGCGCGGGGGCAGTATCGCTTTGAACTGGAGCGGCCTTCGCTTACCCGATCCTATTGCACCCAGTACGAAACCGACTGGCATTTCGTCCAGCGCCTCATGGAAGAAGAAGGCTGGTTCGCCCATCACGAGCAGCGGGAAGACGGCAGCGGCCACGTTCTGGTCATCACCGACAATACGTGGAGCCTGCCCGGATTGCCGCAGCAAGACCTTGCCTTCCACCGCGCCGGCCCGCGCGACGAGCTCGACAAGATCCTGCATTGGAGCGCGAGCCGCACGCTCGCCTCGACATCCTGGCGGGGCCGCAGCGACGACTACAAATCGCCTCGCATGCAGAAGGAGGCCGAAGAACAGGTGATGCCCGAATACGGCCAACTGCCCGCACAGCTGGAGATGTATGAGTACACCGGTGCTTACAGTTTTGCGCAGCTGGCACAAGGCAATCGACAGGCCGACCTGCAAGTTGAGCAGTGGGAATCCTCCATGCAGCGCTACGCTGCCGTCTCAGGTGTGCGCAATCTGGCTTGTGGACGCTGGTTCAGGCTGGAGGAGCATCCGCTGCACCGGAAGGAAGCGCAGAGCGAACGCCAGTTCGTCATACTCGCCATCGACTGGTTCATCGAGAACAACCTTCCCCTGTCGCATCAGGCGCTGGACTTTCCGGGCAGCCTGAGTCCTGCACTGAAGACGTTCAAGCAGTCCATCGGGCGCGAACGGGACATCGGCGAAGAGGGCAATGAGCACACCGGCCATTGCTTCAATCGCGTCGAGGTACAACGCCGCAAGCTGCCGTTTCGCCCTGCACGTACTCATCAGAAGCCGCTCATGTTGCCGCAGACCGCCATCGTCGTCGGGCCTGTCGGAGAAGAGGTCCATACCGATCAGCTCGATCGCGTCAAGGTCCAGTTCCGCTGGGATCGGATCAATCCTGGCAACGAGGCAGCGTCCTGCTGGATGCGGGTGAGTTACCCCAATGCCGGCGAGTACTGGGGTGCCATCCAGGTACCGCGCATCGGGCAGGAAGTCATCGTGTCCTTCCTCAACGGCGACCCGGATCGGCCGGTGGTGACCGGGCGCTTGTTCAATGGGGAACAGCGTCCGCAGTGGCACAGCAACGGTCGGCTATCGGGTGTGAAGTCCAAGGAATTCGGCGGCACCGGCTTCAACCAGATGGTGATGGACGACACCCCTGAGCAGAACCGGATTC